>DASRCB010000077.1:0-8627 GCA_035653295.1 Bryobacteraceae bacterium | reverse complement strand
AGTACATCTCGCTCGATTACCAGCGCCAGGAAGCGCTCACCTTCACCGTCTCGCCGGCGCGCGAGGTCACTCCCGCCATTCTGCCGGTGGAAAAAAGTGAGCCGCTGCGGCGGGAGTTGGAATCATTTCTCGGCGCGGTACAAACGCGCGAGAAACCCGTGGTGACCGGCGAACGGGGCCTGCTGGCTCTGGAGGTCTGCCTCGAAATTCTTGGTAAAATCGAAGAGCACACGAGGCAAATCTCTCAGCGGCTTCAGGCTGTTCGCTGAAGCGCTCGTTCCACGTCCGGCAACCCTTGCCTGTCGGCGAACGTCCTGACACAAGCTCCTCAATGCCGGCAAGCACGCAGACGGACGCGGAATTACACTTCCTGCTTGACGCCGACCGGGCGGGAGGGCGCAACTACCTGTGCGCGGGCCTCGGCTCCATTGTCATCAACATCGTCGCGTTTACCGTCATCGGCTGGCTCTGGAGCAAGGAAGGAACGCCGCCCCGGCCGGAGGAGAACATCATCGCCGAACTGCGCCACGCCACACGCCTGGTCGCGCCGGTGCACATTTCGCAGCCGCCCAGCCCCGTGCACCAGGGCGTGACCAAAGCGGTGAACCTCCGCGACCTCACCGAGGAGAGTCGGCCATCGCCGCCGCCCGCGCCAAAGCGTTTCATCGCGCCGCCCATGCAGCGCTCTCCGAAGCCCGCCCCGGCAGCCGCTGCGCCGCCTCCTCCGCAGATCGAAGCCACCAATCGCGCGGTCGCTCCACCGCCCGGCGTGAACACACCGGCTCCGCCGCCGCGCATTCAGGAGGAAGAGCCGAAGCTGGCCTTCGAGACGCCGGGGCAGAACGGCTCGGCGCCCCGCACTCAGACTATGGCGCGGATTCTGCCGCCGTCTCACTCGCTTCAGGACGCACTACACAGCGCCGCGCGCTCAGCGAATCAGGGGGGCGCCGATATCGGCGAGATGGAGGTGCAGATCGCGCCTCCGCAGATTCCGGGGCTTGGATCCGCGCAGGCGCCGCAACGGCTGAAATCGACCATTGCTCCGCAAATCCTGAGCGACACGCATGGCATCGATTTCCGGCCCTACCTGATTCGCGTGCTGACGGCGGTGCGACGCAACTGGGCCGCCGTGGTCCCGGAGAGCGCGCGCCTTGGCCGTCAGGGCGTCACCACGCTGCAGTTCGCTATCGCGCGTGATGGCTCCGTGCCACGCCTGGTCATCTCGATTCCATCCGGGACTGAGGCCCTCGATCGCGCGGCCGTCGCGGGAGTCAGCGCCTCCAATCCTTTCCCCCCGCTGCCGGCCGATTACCCGGGCGCTGACCTCCGGCTGCAGCTGGTGTTCACCTACAACATGCCGAAGCAGTAGCCCAGAGTTCGTCGAGTTTGTCGAGGGTCGCGCGAGCGGGTTGTTCGCCGCGCAGGAGCGCGTGCACCGCGTGCCCCGCCGCCGTTTGGAAATCGACAAAGCCGGCGAAGCGCGGGCGCACGTAAGCCGCTTCGATGGTCGGCAGGATGGCGCGGAAATAGCTGTGCGTGAGCTCGTTCGCCGCATCATCGAGCCATGCGCACCGGTTGCCGGGCTGGCCCCCTGAACGGACGTACGTCGTTCGCTGGCACTCGGCGCCCGCGATCCAGGCGGCGTATTCGACAGCGGTGGGCACGTCCGCGCAGCGACGCGTGACGGAGATGCCCGCGCCGCCGAGAGTGGCGCCTTTCACGCCGGGAATGTTGGCGAACGCGAGCCGACGCTGGCGGTAGCCGTCGCGGGCGTAGTTAGAGTAGCCGAAGGCCAGCGGGCAACAGGCGATCTCATCACTGGCGCTCATCCGCTCCCAGATGGCAATGGGATTCGAGGAGAGCGCGTCGGATGCGGCGTGAGAGGCGAGGGACTGAAGGACTTCGAGCGCGGACTCGCCGGCGGCACGATCCACCATCACGCCGCCGGGCGTTTCGCAGCAGGGCCGGCCGGCATTGGCGCAGAGGGTGAAGAAGCACATCATCGAGTCGAGCGGGAGCAGCGCCGGGGTGACGAAGCCCGGGCGCGTTTTCGCCAGTTCGAGAACCTCGGGCCAGGAGGTGGGCACCGCGCCGATCAGATCCGGACGATAGCCGGACACCTGCGAGGCGGCGTCGTTGGCCAGCGCCCACTGATGGCCGGCGTAGAAGTAACTCTGATGGGATGCCCCGGCGCTTTCGGCGGCGAGCGTCTTCAGGTCAAGGTGCTGGTCGAGCGGCAGCAGGTATCGGTCGCGCGCGACGTCGCCCATGAACGGATGATCGATGACGATGAAGTCGTACTGATCGGCGATGGATGCCACCGAGACATCGCCGAACTCGTGGAGGCTGCGCGCTTCCCAGTTGATGGTCACGCCAGGGTGGGTCGCCGCGAACTCGGCCGCGGTTGCAACCAGAGGAGCGAGGCCGCGATCGTGCTTCCAGGTCAGGCCGCGGAGCGTGGGCACGCTAAACGACCTTTTCCGACTGGAACGTGGCGATTTCGTTGTCGCTGTAGCCCAGCTCCTTCAGGATTTCGGCGGTGTGCTCGCCGACCAGCGGCGGGCGCTTCACCTGCGCGGGCGTGCGGCTGAACTGGATGGGCGGCTTGATGGTCCGGAACGTACCCGCTTTGGGGTGCTCGAAGGACGTGATGGCGCCGTTGTGCACCACCTGCGGATCGCGCTCCACCTGCGGGAAGGTGTTCACCGGCGCGCACCAGATGTCGTGGGTGAGGAAGATCTCCAGCAGCTCGGCCGTGGTCTTCGCGGCGAACCCAGGCTCCAGCTTCCGCTTCACCTCCTCGCGGTTCTCGAGGAAGTTGCGCGATTCGATGCCTTCGTATCCAGGCACGCCGACCAGCTCCGCGATTTTGCCCAGCGGCATCATGGCGATGACGATATAGCCGTCCTTCGTTTTGTAGACCCCCATCGGCGCGCCGATGTACGGATGGCCCATGCCCGAGCGGCTGCGCATCGGCTCGACGCCGGTATTGAGGTAGACGCTCAGCTCCTGTGTGGCGAGGCTGAGGATCGTGTTTAGCAGGTTGATGTCCACCCGCTGGCCGACGCCGCTCTTGTTCCGCTCGTACAGCGCCATGAGCACGCCGATGACGATGTGCAGGGAGGCAGTGAGATCGGCCACGCCCATGCCAACGGGCGACGGCGGATCGCCTTCCAGCCCCTGGAGGTTAAGCACGCCGCCGACGGCCTGCGCGAGCAGGTCCTGGCCCGGCCGCTCGACGTAAGGTCCGCTGAGTCCCCAGCCGCAGCTGGCCACGTAGATCAACCGCGGGTTGTCCTGCTTCAGCGTTTCGTAGCCAAGCCCGAGGCGATCCATGACGCCGGGCCGGAAATTCTCGATCAGCACGTCGGCGGAGTTGATGATCCGGAGCGCTGCTTCCTTGCCGCGCGGGTCCTTCACGTTCAGAGTGATGCTGCGCTTGCCGCGATTGAACACGAGGAACGACAGCGCCTCGCCGTTCAGGAAGAAATCGCCGAGGGTCCAGTGCCGGTGCCACTCCCCGTTGCGCGGCTCGATCTTGATAATGTCCGCGCCGTAGTCGGCGAGAAACTGCGTCGCGTTGGGACCCTGCACAAGCTGGGTGAAGTCGGCCACGCGCAGGCCATTCAATGCTCCTGTCAATGATTGCTCCTTACGAAATGTCGTTGACCAGCGCCGCCTCGGCGTCGAGGATGCTCTGGATGAGATCGAGCCGGTCGCGTCCGGGCACGAACTCCAGCCGGCGAATGCCGAACGGATCGATGTGCCGCCGGATGAGGCGCAGTTCGTCGGCGGTGGGGGCGGCGGTGATGGCCAGCGGATCGGCAATCAGAAAGTCCCCGTCGGTCCGTTCCCGCACCGTCTCGAGTTCGACGCCCGGATGAATGCTGCTCAGGCGGAACACGCCCTCATCCGGATCAATCTCAAAGACACCGAGATCGGAAACCAGGCGCACGACTCCAGGCTTCAGCCCCGCGCGCGTTCGTTCGTCATCGCTCAGCAGCCCGCGCGCCGCGGTGCAGAACTGCACGCTCTCGACAAAGCGGTCGCGCGAGTGCCGGGTCAGATAAAGCACGAAATGCTGGTGCAGGTTGGCGACATCGGCCATCCCGCCCTGACCAGGCAGCCGCACGCGCTTGCCGCCCGCATCCACCCAGGCGTTATTGGTGCGCCCGCGCACGTCCATTTGCGCCACGGTGATTACTTCATGCGTGATGCGGCCCTGCTGGTAATACCAGTGATAGGTTTCATCGGCGCCCCAGATCACCTTCGCGCTCCCGAACTCCAGCGGCTCGGCGAGGGTCAGCGACATGGGATGTGCGTCGATATCGATCAGGCTGCCGTTGAGCGCGATGATGATCAGCTCCGGCGCATGCGTCGCTTTGGCAAGCAGGTACGAAACCATGGCCAGCGGCGAAACGGACCCGACCGAGCAGATGCTCGAATTGTCGTACTCGCGGGCCAGCGTCACTGCCAGCAGTTCGTCGATCGTAAACGGCGCGTCGTCGGCTGCGGGCATACGATGCTTCTCGACGATGGCCGGCGTCAGATCGGGAATGCGAATCCGCGCGGCCTTGCTCAGAAACGCCCGGCGCGGCTCGGTGAACTCGAACCGCCCCGCGCCCGAGCGCGCCCGCACGTAACTCAGCAGCTCGCTGTAATCGGTCGAGTAATAAGGCAGGCACGAGGTCGGGTATGCGCCGCCGGGGACCTCCGCAACCGCGCTGACGAACGTGTTCGGCAGCACGAAAGACAGGGGCGCACCGAGCTTGCCCGTGCCGACGATCTCTTCCACCGTCACCAGCGTCTGCTTCGCCGCACCGAGCATGCTCAGATCGAGCCCGCGCGAGGTCTGGATCTCCACGTTGCCTTTACGGTCGGCGCGCTGCGCGTGCAGCAGCAGGACATCGATGTCGAGCCGCCGCGCCTGCCCGATGGGTTCGCCGGTGAACGCCGACTCGCCGGTCATCCAGAAATCGCCGACGCTCATCAGGTCCGACCCGGCCGGCAGCTGGAACGGCATCTCCGGCAGGTTGAAATGCGCGGCGTGCAGGCCCTGGATCATGGCCAGCGCCGACCATTCCTCCACCTCGATCGCGCCTTTCTCCAGCGCTTCCCGAAACCGTGGCGAAAGGCCGAAGATGTCGAGGCTGGAGAAGCAGAAGATCAGCCTGCGAACAGCCTGGGCTTCCAGCATGAGCTCGAGCGGAACGCCGCCGCCCCAACTGGTGAAGACGAAGTCCTTTCGGCCGAGCTCGATGATTTTCCGAATGAGCGCGATGGGCAGGCGCGACAGATGCACGCCGCCGATGCCCAGCCGCACGCCGTCAGGGACACGTTCCGCGAGTTCCTGAAGAGTAACGATGCGATTCATTTCACAGCGAGGTGGCGGTGGTCATGCCGCCGTCGATGGTAAGGCACTGGCCGGTAACGAAGGAGCTTTCATCGGAGGCGAGGTAGAGCGCCCCGTACGCGACGTCGATGGGCTGGCCCAGACGTCCGATGGGATGCATGCGCTCCCAACCCGCGCGCAGGGCGGCGGGATCGGGCGAGCGCTCCAGCACCTTGATGTTCAGCGGCGTCTCGATAGTTCCCGGGGCGATGGAGTTCACGCGAATACCTTTGGCCGCGTAATCCTTCGACATCTGCCGCGTCAGGGCGAAGATCGCGCCCTTGCTGGCGGCATAGTGCGGATAGCCGGGAAAACCGAGGATGCCCTGCACCGACGAGATGTGGATGATGGATCCGCGGCCCGCCTCCAGCATGCCCGGAATGATGTAGTGCGACGTCAGGAACATGCTGGTGAGGTTCACGCGGAGGATGCGTTCCCATTCCTCCAGCGGCATCTTATGAATCGGGTTCTCGGAAGCGATGCCGACCACGTTCACCAGAACGTCGATGGTTCCGAACTCCTTCGCGCCGGCTTCGACCAGAGCGCGCACATCGGACTCGGCGCTGACATCGGTGCGGCGGAACAGGCAGCGGCCGCCACCGGAGCGGATGCGCTCGGCAGTGGCATTACCGAGCGGTTCGTCGATATCGGCGGCGACCACCGCCGCGCCTTCCTTCGCGAACAGCTCCGCGATAGCCTGTCCGATTCCCATGGCCACTCCGGAGACAAACGCGACGCGACTCTGCAAACGCATACTGACATCCCAGGCTATCACGCTGCCTGAGATGAGCTGTATGCGAGAATACCGATGCCTACGATGAGCAGCACCATGCCGCCGATCATGGTTCTCACCGCGCCCTGCGGCGCGCCGCGCCACTCACCGGTACCGAATCCCCAGATGTTCGAAGTAATGATGATGGAGGCGTTGAACAACGGCCATCCGATGACCGGGCCCATGCCGGCCATGCTCGCCGCCGCGGTTCCGTAGAGCGCGATGCTGCCCATCCAGAGCAGCCCCATCAGCCCGCCCAGCACCCAGTAGAATCCGGTGCCCGATGCGCCGAACAGGCCGAAGCTGCGGTTCCTGCGCCAGAGCGTGGCGCAGTAAATCAGATAGGGAACGAGCGTTGCGGTCAGCACCGGCGGCCAGATGGCGTTCGACTGCGCCGCGAGGCTCGCACCCTGCGCCGCCGCGCTCTTCAGCACCGGATCGCCGTAGGCCAGCCCGAAGTTCAGGAACGGCGATCCGATGCCGGCGATGATGGCGAACAGGAGGCCCTTCCCGAAGCCGGCGGACTGCGCCGAAGCCTGCGCCGTAGTCAGTGCACGCTCCCTCGCCTTCCCCGCGGCGGCGCAGACGATAATCCCGAGCAGCGTGACGGCGATCCCGGCGATGATGGTCAGCCCGCGCGCCGTGAGCGCCTGCTCGCGGTGCTGGGTCAACAACGGAAGCAGCGACCCTATAGCGATGGAGATGCCCAGCGCGATGGCGAAGTTCAGCGCGATTCCCAGCGCGTCCACGCCGAGTCCGAAACACGCCGCGGCGATTCCATAACCGGCGCCGAAGACGATCAGCAGCGCGAGGGGCTGCGCGCCGGCATTGCCGTAGACCGTGAACAGATTGGGCACCGTGGCCAGCGCGATCACCCACGGCACGACGAAGAACGCGGTGAAGGCCCAGACGGCCCAGATGTTCTCCCATTTCCAGCGCGTCGTGTATTTGGTAGGGGTCGCGAAGCTGCCGTTGAGAATGCCGGCGACCAGCGCGAGGAAGATGCCCGCGGAGACGCTCATGCTTTCCTCGATATGTTCGCGCGGAATTCCTCGCGGCCCTGGATGCCGGGCTTCAGGTGGTAAACCGGTCCGCCAACGAAGTGTTTCGAGGCATCGTAGCCGGGCGGCGCGAGATAGGTGGAATCGAGCTTGCCCGCGGCGGTCACGAACAAATCGGTGAAGTCCGGACCGCCGAACATGACCGATGAAACCTGCGACGCAGGCATGGCGATACGACGTTCCGCTTTGCCGTCCGGATCGTAGCGGATCACCGCGTCGCCGAACCACAGCGCGCACCAGACGAAGCCTTCGGCATCGACGGTCATTCCATCGGGGAAGCCGTCGTCATCCGGCACGCGAACGAATACGCGGCGATTGCTCAGCGCGCCGTCGGAGCGGCGATAGTCGAAGGCGTAGATGAGGCGGTCGGCGGAATCGACGTAGTAGAGCGTGCGCAGGTCGGGCGAGAAGCCGAGGCCGTTGGAGAGGCAGAAGCCGTCGTCGACGCAATGGACCGAACCGTCGTTATCGACGCGCATGAGGCAGCCGGCGCCCTTTTCGAAGATGCCCGTCGCCGGATTGCGGTAGTAAGTGCCGGAGTACACGCGCCCTTCCGCATCGGCGATGCAGTCGTTCATGCAGCAGCGATGGCCGTCGACTTCAGCGGCCAGCAGAACCGGCTCGCCGGAGGGCGGATTCCAGAGCCATATGCCGCTTACGTTGGTGACCAGCAGACCGCCCGACTTGTTGAACGCGTAACCGGAGACCTGCAACGCGTCACCGACCAGCGCGTGCTGCTGCGTGGCCCAGTCATAGCGGTACAAGCGCTTGCGGGCCAGGTCGGTCCAGTAGAGGGCCTGCTGCTGCGCGTTCCACAGGGGCCCTTCGGTGCACAGGTCGCCATAGTCGGCGATGGCACGAATCTCCATGGGCTACAGCATATCGTCACGTGCGCGGATGATGCGCGGGAGGAGCATGAGGGCTCCGCCATAGCAGAGCAGAGAGATGACCAGGGCGATGTTGTGCTCGTTCGGAAAATCGCGCACGGCGATCTTCCAGGCAGCGACGACCATCAGCGGGTAGACGACCCAGATGAGGTGCTTTCTGCGGGTGCGCGCACCGAGCCACGCGAGCGCGAGCGACATGGCCGTGAGGATGACGGTGGCGAGGGTGTCGATGGGCGCGCGGAGGCCGGCGGGCCACGCGTTCGAGCACACATAGACTGCCAGCCCGGCAGCGATCCACGCGATCGCCGCAGCGAAAACGAACGCCGAAACCTGCTTGCGCCAGGGAGCGGATCCGGGGGCTGCGCTGCGGTCGATGGCGAGCCAACCAAGGACCGCCGCCGCACCAGGTACCGCGACCGCAGGCCACGAAATCGGGCCGGCGGCGCCAAACAGTTGCGCCGCGGCGCGGATCGCCGTTCCGGAGGTGATTGCCGCCAGCACCAGGTAGACCGCGC
>DASRCB010000076.1:0-9527 GCA_035653295.1 Bryobacteraceae bacterium | reverse complement strand
ACCCAGGACCTCTCGTATTACTGCGATTGCTCCAACGCGCAGTACAATTCCTTCCAGTCCCAGATCACGATTCGGGCCCTCGCCGGCTGGACCCTTCAGGGCAGCTACACGTACCAGTTGCAGAAAGCCATTGGGTTTGGCTATGACGGCAACTACTACTTCGAATACGGTCCGAAGTATGGACACACGGGAAACAGCGGCATGGGCTATGACGGCGGAATGCCCGACCACGAGTGGATCTTCACCCAGAACTGGAACATCCCCTTCGGCCACGGGATGAAATGGGGGTCCAAAGCGCCCAAAGCGGTCGATCTGGTCGCGGGCGGCTGGGTCCTCAGCGGCACCACCGTGTACTACAGCGGATTGCGGTTTTCGCCCAGCCTCGAAAACTACGGGCCGAACACGCAGCCCAACGTGGGACCGAACAACCGTCCCAATAAAGGGAGCGGCAGCCTGTACCCGTCGAACCAGAACCGCAACCAATGGTTCATCGGTTGTCCGGGTGGGCAGTGCACCAGTGGTCCCTACCTGTGGCCGGATTCGAATACATACGGCAACTACCCCATCAACACTCTGATTGGCCCGCGGTACATCAATCAGGACCTCACGCTGATGAAGTCGTTCCACATCACGGAGAGATGGTCGCTCGGCCTGCGTATGGATTCGCGGAACGTGTTCAACCACACCAATCTTGGTGGGCCGAACACGGACGTACAGAGCCCGCAGGTGGGACAGATCACCGGGATCGCCTTCGGTGGCAGCAATGGAACTGGTATGCGCCAACTGCAGTACGCATTGACGCTCAGTTTCTAACCAAAAGACACTGTATAACCCAGGCCGGCGGGAGGAACCCCGCCGGCCTTTTTTATTTCGGCCACGCAGACGTCCAGTAAAATTGCGAGCGTTCCGAAGCGGCAGACTCGGGCCGATTTGTTCACAATCTATTTACATGGCGGACTGAACGCGGTTGCCTCTACGTTATGTCGAGCGATGAATCTATGAAAAAACTCACACAATTCACTCTGTTGCTGATGGCGGCGGGCGCTCTTTGGGCGGCCGACGGTACGTTTACCGGAGAAATCATGGACAAGCAGTGCGCGGAGATGGGCTCGCACGACGCCATGATGAAGTCAGAGGGCGCGAAGAACGCGAAGGAATGCGCGCTGGCCTGCGCCAAAGACGGTGGCGGCTTCGCTCTGTACGATTCGCAGTCGAAAAAAGTGTACCCCATCGCCGACGCCGGGAAAGTTCGCGACTATGCGGGCGAGCGCGTGCAGATCACGGGAGACTATGACCAAAACGCCGACGTTCTCCACGTGAAGAGCGTCAGCCGCGCGCAGTAACGGCCGGAGGGGCGGCATCCGAGGCCGTCCGGGTTGCAGAATCCGGTTCGCCAACGGCGAGACAAGTGGGGCGCTGGCCTGGAACCACGGCGCGCCTGACCGCCGGTTTGGGTTCGTTTTGGAGTTCGCGGTCCATCTGCCTTGCGACCGCCGCGGCTTCGGCAACACGCTGCGCCTCAGCGCGGCGTTCCTTCTGAACATTCTCCAACTTGCGCCACGCGCGGTCACGTTCGCGGCGATACGCAGCGGCGTACTTCTGGAACTTCACGATCTCCTCGGACGCGAGGTGCTCGGCTGTAATCCATAGATTCTCGCCCGCGTTCCTGCTCTTGTGCGCGAGCCAGGCGTTCTGAACAATTTCAGTGCGGCGCTCGCGCCACTCGGCTATAGCGATGTTGTCCACCAGCAGGGCTTCGGCTTCGGTCGCAGGCTGGAACTGCGCGACGAACGCAGCGTGCAGTGCTTCGAAGTCGTCGGCGTTCTCCCATGGGAGCAGGATCTGTTTGGAGGTGAGGCCGAACTTCAGCGCGTTCTGGCTGGAGACGGCTTTGCCTTCGGGGGTGCACGGACCTGTGCTGGCCAGCGCGTTTTTCTGATTCGCGGCAATCTGGGCTGCGGATGACATAGAAACGAAACCTCTCTTTCTGCCTGGATCTTAGCCGACGAGGCGAGCGGTGACGAGGACGCGAGGACTCGGCAGAGTGGAGTTTCTTGTTTCGTTTGTGCCGCTTGCGGGAATTTCGTGAAATTCGCCGCGCGTGTGAATGCCTCATGGCCCGGGCGGCGATTGTTACGGCTGCTTTTCCTCTTGACATAGTATATTACTTATATAAGTATATACTTATGGACGTGCTCGACGGCGGCTTCGCTGCGTTGGCCGATCCGACCCGCCGGGCCATTCTGGCGCGGCTGGCGCAGGGGGAGGCCACGGTGATGGAACTCGCGCGGCCCTTCCAGATGTCGCAGCCCGCGATTTCGCAACACCTGAAGGTACTGGAGGATGCGGGGCTGATTGTCCGCCGCGCCGAGGGCGCCAGGCGGCCGCGGCGGCTCGCGAAAGGAGCGCTTGACGCAATGGAACAGTGGCTCGCAATGCTGCGACGAACGCTGGAGCAGAATTATGACCGGCTGGACCAGGTTCTGGCCGACATGCAGGAAGACACCAAAGGAGAAAGCCAATGAGCAAGCTGACGCTGAAGACGGAAGGCGACACGCAGATCATCGTGACCAGACGCTTCGCCGCGCCCCCCAAAGCGGTCTACCGCGCGCACACCGAGCCGAATCTCATCCAGAAGTGGCTGCTTGGCCCTGAGGGATGGACCATGCCGGTGTGCATCAGCGAGCCGACACCGGGCGGCATGATCCGTTACGAGTGGAGCAACGGCAAAGGTGGCGGTTTCTATCTCACCGGCGAGTACGTCGAGCTCGAGCCGTACAGCAGGATCGTCCACATCGAGCGGATGCACCTGCCGGAGCCTACGCCCGACAACCACGTCGAAACGAGGTTCGACCCCGACGGAGCAGGCACGCTCATGACCATGCGCATGACGCTGCCGGATACCCAAACCCGGGCCGCCATGCTGGCCACGGGCATGGAACGCGGGATGGAAGCGAGTTACGTGCGGCTGGAAGGGATGGTTCCCAACGGCTGAGAACGGAGGGTCCAATGGCAATCCTGGTTTCATCAAGTGCGCGAGACGCTCTCGTGTTCCTTGCCGGCCTGCAGGCGACCGGCGAGCATGGATGGGTTGCGTCGCTGGCGTTCGCGGCCTGGGCACTGAGCAGTTGGGCGCTCGCCTTTGAACTGTGGCCGCGGGCGCACGGCTCACGCCGGCGCGGCGGCGCCTGCCTCGCGCCGGGAGCACGAATCGAGGCCAGTTACGTGCGGCTCGAAGGGATGCTTGCCATCCAGTACGGAAGCGGGCTCGGGCGCGGATCGATGTGCTGAGTCGCGCGGCGCCGACCCGGTCAGAGCTTGTGGGCGATGATCGCGTAGTCCAGGGAGCCGAAGAAGCGCTGGCGGAATGCGGCGGGGAGTTCGGCGGCCTCAGGCGCCTCGGTCACCAGCGGATTGAGGCGCAGCACCTCCATGCCGCCGAAGCCGGCTTCTTCCAGGTAGAACGCCAGCAGAGGCGGGGGGAGCGGATGGGTATGCGTGGGGTCGGCGAAGAAATGCAGGGCGAAGCTGGCCAGAGACTCCGGGTTCGGCGTCTCGATGATCAGCAGGCCGCGAGGGGCGAGCCGCGCGGCGATCAGGCCGATGAGTTTTGGAACCGCGGCGGGAGGAAGATGCTCGACCACGTGCGTCGCGGCGATGGCGTCGACGTCGGGGGCAGACGCGGCCAGATATTCGAAAATGTCGGCGTGCGTGGCGTCGAGGCCGCGCGAGTGGCACAGGCGCACGAACTCTTCATTGGCGTCCACGCCGTGCGCGGGGATGCCGGCATCACGCAGCGCCGCCAGTAACTCGCCACGTCCGCACCCGAGGTCGAGGACGCTGCGGCGACCCTCGAGGCGCGTGACGTATTGCTGCTGCCGGCGGCGGACGTTCTCTTCGGCGCCGCGGAAGCGGTCGGCGAAGCGGAGCCAGTCGATATTTGGGGCGCCTGAAGACCCGGGCTGAGGGCCCGCCTGCGGAAGAGTGCCTGCCCCGCTGGCTTCCATGCGCTGACGGACGACGCGGAGCTCGCGATGGATCACGGCCTCGAACTCGGCGCGCACCTTATCCAGGTCGTCCCACAGGCGCTTCTGGATGTCGAGGGTGCTGTTGGCAAGCGCGCGGGTGAAGTCGGAGTGCTGAGTACGCACGGTGTCGCGCAGTCCCGCTTCGAGGGTCGTCACCCGGTGCTGGAAGGAGCTGTGCGATTCGGCGAGGCTCTTGAGGAACGTGATCTCGTTATTGGTGATCCGCGTTTCCTGCCCGCGGCGCCATGCCGTCCAGTGAGTACGGATGTCTCCGAACTGCTGGAGGGCGTCGCGCACCTCGGCGCGAAGCTGGCCGGAGTCGGCGCGCAGATCGGATGCGGATTGATCTATGGCCGACAGGCGCGACTCGAAATCGGCCTGGGCTTCGCGGATACGATCGCTGGCCAGGCCGGCCACGGTGGTCAGGGCTCGACTGGTTTCATTCAGGGCCTCGAGGGTCGCCTGAATGCACTCCATCGCGGCGCGGTTGAACTCAATCTGCTCGCGCACGTGCCAGTCGAGAGAGCGCGCGACCAGGCGCTTGACGCGCTGAATGAGCGAATTGAGCAGACCGGGACCGCGGGGGTTCACGCTGCCGATGGCCGCCACCTTGCCTTCGGCCGCATCCCGCGCGTGCAACAGGGGCAACAAATCAGGCAGGGGAACGTCGCCGAGAGCGGTGTGATCGGAGTAGCGCGCCCGCACGCGCTCGCGAATCTCGCGAACGACGGCGGTCAACTCTTCAGCGCCTGCGCCCATTCCCTTGAGGTCGCGCCGCGGGCGCGGGCTGTTGCCAGGAAGCGGTTATGCGGGTGGAGATTCCGCCTCGGGGGGTGAAATCGCCGACGACCGTGGCCGACATGGGCGTGCAGGCTTTCACCACATCGCGCAGAAAGCGGTTGACCACATTCTCCTGGAAGATGCCCAGGCTGCGATACGCGAGTGTATACATCTTCAGCGACTTCAGCTCCAGGCAGCTCTTGTCAGGCACGTAGCGCAGGGTCAGAGTGCCGTGGTCGGGCAGACCGGTTTTCGGGCAGACGGAGGTGAACTCCGGCATGACGATCTCGATTTCATAGCCGGGGTACTGGTTGGGCCAGGTTTCGATATCCGGCAGATCGGCTTCGACGCCGGCGCGCGCGTGCTCGTCGGTGTATTCGCGCCTGGGCATCAGCGGGCCACCTGCGCATCGGATTTGGCCATGGTCCGAGCCAGCATTTCGAGAAAGAGACCGACATCGGTAACGACGCCGACGGCCTGACCGGTGCCGCGGTCGCTGACCTTGGTGGCCACCGCGGGGTTGATGTCCACGCATACGATCCTGACCCAGCTGGGCAGCATATTGCCGGTAGCGATGGAATGCAGCATGGATCCGAGGCAGAGCACCACACCCGCCCCGCGAAGCTCGGCCGCATAGGCGTCCTGCGCCAGGTTCATGTCGGTGATCGTGTCCGGCAGTGGACCGTCATCGCGCAGGCTGCCGGCCAGCACGCAGGGGACGCCGTTGCGCACGCATTCGTACATGATGCCGCGCTGCAGGCGTCCGCACTCCACAGCCCCGCGAATGTCGCCGCAGTGGTAGACGGCGTTGATGGCGCGCATGTGGTTGCGATGCCCATGCTCCTCCTGGCGGCCGTCGGAGGTGCGCACGCCGAGGGAAGTACCCAGCAGCGCCGCTTCGATGTCGTGCACGGCGAGAGCGTTGCCGGCGAGCAGGGCGTTCACCCAGCCGCCGCGAATCAGCGAGGCCAGCGGATCGGCGCCCCCGGTGTGGACGACCACGGGCCCGGCGACGACCACCACTTTCTGTCCGGCTGCGCGGGCCTGGCGGATGAGGGCCGCGGTCTGGCGGACGGCAGTTTCCACCTGGCGCTCGGAGGAGATGCCATTGCTCATGAAGGCGAAGGCGAGGCGGTCGCGTTCCTTCGATTCGGGGATCACGCGGATTCCGCGCATACCCACGACCACGCGATCGCCCGCGCGTACGTCGCGAAGGCGGCGGCAGTAAGCATGCCCGTCTTCGACGACGATCAATGCGTCCATGCGCTGGTTCTCGACATCGATCCAATGCGAATCGAGGCGCAGCTGGGTGCGGTGGTTCGTAGTGGAGTAGAAATCCTCGGGCGCGCAGCGGTCGCGTTCGACGATGCGGATTTCCGCGTCGCGGGAGTGCACCGGCGAGCAGCCCAGTTCGATCAGGCGAGTGAGCAGCAGGTCCATGTCCGCGCCGGTTCGAGCTTCCACTTTCAGCCGCAGACGCGACGGCTCGCTGTTGGTGCGGCCGATGCTGAAGTGTTCCACTTCGAAACGGCCGTTGTATTCGACCACCGTATCGAAGATCTGCTCCATGATGTGGGAATCTACGAGGTGCCCTTCCGCCTCCACGACGTCATGGAAAGGAAGCGCCGCTGCACTGGAATTCATGCGCTTTTATTCAGGATACGATACGCAATCCCGCGACGTTGTCGCTGGCCGCCCGATGTTCGGTAACGACGTCGTCATTACGGTAGAATGAGAACATGCGCGGCGGGAAACAGGCAATCACCAGGCGCGAGACACTGAATGTTCGGATCAAACCCGAACTCCGGGGACTCATCGATCGAGCGGCGGCCCTGAGCGGAAAGAATCGGACCGACTTCATGCTCGATGCGGCCCGGCGCGCGGCTGAGGACGCGCTGCTGGATCGATCCGTATTCGTCCTCGGGCCTCGCGCGTATGCTGAATTTGTCGCACGACTCGACGCGCCGCCCGCGCCGAACCAAAACCTGCGCCGGTCGCTGGCGACGCCCGCACCGTGGGAGGAATGAAGCCGGAGTTATTGCCGCCGGAGCCGCTGACGGATTTTCACGACCTTCAGCAGTTCAACTCGTGGAACGCGTCGCTCGACAGCTGGCTGACACGGCGGGCGCGTTCGAACCAGGCAAGCGGCGCGTCGCGCACGTACGTCGTGTGCCATGGAACACGGGTCATAGGCTACTACGCGCTGGCGTCGGGGGCGATCACGGTAGAACACGCGCCGGGCCGCTTCAGGCGCAATATGCCGGATCCGATTCCGGTCGCCTTGCTGGGCCGGCTGGCCGTGGACGGCGCGTGGCAGGGTAAAGGAATCGGACGCGCGCTGTTCCGCGACGCGGCTCGACGGGTTGCCGGAGCTGCCGCCGCGATCGGCATCCGAGGTATTGTTGTTCACGCCATCTCAGAGGACGCCAGAGCCTTCTATCTGGCGATTGGATTCGAAGCAAGCCCTCGCGACCGTATGTTGCTGATGGTCACGATGGCGGATGTTCAATCCGCGCTGGCCGAATGATCGCTGCTCAAACGCGGCTTCACCACTGCGCCGGCTTGCCGATCTCCAGCGTCCAGATCTTCACTCCCTGCGCCAGTTTCGCCAGCGCCTCGGGAGTGCCGGTCAGCTGCGGGAAGGTGCCGAAGTGCATGGGAATCACGGTCGGCGCCTTCAGCAACTGGATCGCTTTCGCCGCCTGTTGCGGACCCATGGTGAAGTGATCGCCGACAGGCAGGAAAGCGAGCTGGGGCTCATACAGTTCGGCAATGAGGGCCATGTCGCTGAATACGGCGGTGTCCCCCGCGAAATAGAGATTGCGCCCATCCGGGAGGTGCAGCACATAGCCGCTGGCTTCGCCCCCATAGATGATTTGGTCGCCATCGACGATACCGCAGCTGTGGACGGCGTGCACCATGGTGGCCTGGACTCCGCCGACGACGTCCTGCGTTCCGCCCTTGTTCATGCCGGCGCAGTTCTTTACGCCCTTCGATTCCAGCCAGTGGCAGGTCTCGAAAATCGCCACCACTTTTTTCGGCGAGAACTTTTTCGCCAGCGAGACCGCGTCGTGAATGTGATCGAAGTGACCGTGAGAGACGAGGATCGCATCCACGCGGTCGAATTTGTGGCCGGAAGGATACTTCGGGTTGCCTTCGGTCCACGGGTCGAGCACCAGCACTTCGCCGGATTCGAGCCGCAGCTGAAAAGTCGCGTGTCCAAGCCAGGTGATTTCGAGCATGCGCTGATTAGAAGCTTATCGCGGCGCAGCCGTTACGGCCGCGGGCAGTTGGATGCCGTCGCCGATGGCGGCGAACCCGGGGATGGAGACGGGAGTGTGGCCGTTGATCGGAATTCTTCCGAGCAGCGCGCGCACGGCGGCCGTTTCCGAGGTCGTCGCGGTGCTGAAGGTAGCGAGGTACGCGCTCACGTTGGGAAAGCTGCGCAACAGATAAGGATTGCCGAGCGCGACCATCACCACTGGCGCCGTGCCCTTCGTGAGCGTGTTCACGAAGGCAGCCAGATCGTCGGGCAGCGCGACGTTGCCTTTGTACGCGCTCGGACCAGCAAACGCGGCGACGATGTTGGCGGCACAGGGCGCGTCTTCCTGTGCGGCGCGCTGCAGCTCCGCCGCGGGCGTGCTGGGGTCGAACACGCTGATCTTCATTCCCGGCGCGGTCTCACGAAAGTCGTGCATCATCTGCCGGCCGTACTGGCTGTACCGGCCTCCGGTCAGAACGGAAAGGCAGCTGTTGGCCGGCGCCGCGAGCGGCACAGCCAATTTTTCGTTCTTCAGCAGCGTAACTGCCTCGTCGGCAACCCGCTGGGCGATGTCGAGGACGTGCGGATCGTCGATTGTGTCGCCGACCGCTTCCACATCGACCGTACGCCGGCGCGTGAGACCCAGGCGGATCTTCGCGTCGAGCACTCGCGCTACGCTTTCGTCCAGGCGCGCACGGCTGATCCGCCCGCTGCGTACGGCGGCGACGACGCCAGCGATGGCCTGCTCGGGATTGGAGGGGATGAGCAGCATGTCTACACCGGCTTCGAGCGCCCGGACGCTCGCTTCGCCGCTGTCGAACATCTTCGACAAGCCCAGCATGTCCATTGCGTCGGTCACGACGAGGCCATGGAAGCCGAGCTCGTTGCGCAGAACGCCGGTCAGCACGGCTCGGGAAACGGTGGCTGGGATGTTCTGGGGCTCGAGCGCGGGCACGGCCATGTGGGCGGTCATGATGGCATCGACCCCGGCTGCAATTGCGGCCCGAAACGGCACGAGCTCGACGGTCTCGATGTGCTCGTGGGTGGCGTCGAGGCGCGCCAGACCCATATGGCTGTCTTCGGCCGTATCGCCATGGCCGGGGAAGTGTTTCGCCGTAACCAGAATCGGTCTCGCGCGATCGGAGTGCGCGCCCTCGATGTAGGCCTGCACGAGGCGGGCGACCTGCTGGGGATCCTCCCCGTATGATCGCGTGTTGATGATTGGATTGTCGGGATTGTTATTGACGTCGGCGTCGGGGGCGAAGACCCAGTTCACCCCCAGGGCGCGAGCCTCGCGCGCGGTTTCAGCGCCTTCCTCGCGTACGGCGGCAGCATCCCGGGCGGCGCCGAAGGCCATGTTGGCCGGCCACGGGACGGTGCTGTTGACGCGCATGGATGCGCCACGCTCGAAGTCGGCGCCCACCAGCAGCGGAATGCGCGAGGACTTCTGAAGCCGG
>DASRCB010000075.1:0-25214 GCA_035653295.1 Bryobacteraceae bacterium | reverse complement strand
TTCGCCGGGCGCCGCGCGTGGGAGGCGGAGTCGCTGGCCGACCTGATTCGCCTGCGCAACGAAAGCCGCCCGGCGGAACTCTCCAGCATCGCTCGCGACATCGATCCCGCGGTGGAGCGGATAATCCTGCGCTGCCTCGAGCCCGATCGATCGAAACGTCCGCCCACGGCGCTCGCCGTATCGGCGGCGCTACCCGGAGGCGATCCCCTGGCCGCCGCGCTCGCCGCCGGCGAAACGCCTTCTCCGGAGATGGTGGCCGCCGCGGGCTCGCAGGAAGCGATGCAGCCCTGGCGGGCTGTGGCGTGTCTGGCGGCAATTATCGTGTTGTTGGCAACCATCGTGGCGATCAGTCCCTGGCTGATTCTGGCGGGAACCGTCGACCTGCAAATGCCGCCCGACGCGCTCGCGGTGCAGGCCCGCCGCCTCATCCATCAGTTCGGGTATACCGGGCCCGCGGCGGACAGCGCGTCCGGCTTCGATTTCAGCGGGGACTACATCGGCTACCTGTACGGCAAAGGCGCGAAGAACCGGCGCCCCTGGCCGCAAATCGCCAACCTGCAGCCTTCCCCCATTTACTACTGGTATCGGCAGAGTCCCACTCCCCTCGAGCCGATCAATTTCGACGATCTCGGGCTGGTGACGCCGGACGACCCGCAGCAGAATGTTTCCGGGATGGCGCTGGTCGCGCTCGATCCGTATGGCCGTCTGATGACCTTCTCGGCGGTACCGCCGCAGGTGGACAAGTCCGCGGCGAGCGCCGCGCTGCCCGACGCCGCGCCGCTGTTTTCGGCCGCTGGTCTCGATATGAAAGCTTTCCATGACGCGTTGCCGGAATGGGTTCCAACCCAAGCGGTGGATGCGCGCGCCGCCTGGAGCGGTACCCTGCCGCATCGTCCCGAGCTCCCGGTGCGCGTGGAAGCCGCCTGGTGGCGCGGCCGGCCCGTCTACTTTGATATCGTCGGTCCCTGGTCGAAGCCCTGGCGCATGCAGGTGGAAGAAGGCGGTTGGACGCAGCACATCAACCGCTATATCTGGATCGCGGTGGAGCTGGTGTTCATCCTCGGCGCCGCCCTGCTGGCCTGGCGGAATCACAAGCTTGGCCGCGGCGACCGGCAGGGCGCGTACCGGCTGGCCGTTTTGGGTTTTACCCTCAGTTTCTGCGCCTGGATCCTCAAATCGCATTTCGTGGCCACTGCGTGGCTGGGGCATGCCTTTGTCGCCGCGCTTTCCGATTCCCTGGGAGCGGGGTTCATCCTGTGGCTTGCGTATCTTGCGCTGGAGCCCGCGATCCGCCGGCGCTGGCCGCACATCATCATCGGCTGGACCCGCCTGCTCAGCGGGAAATGGCGCGACCCGATGGTTGGCCGCGACCTGCTTTACGGAGTCGTGCTCGGCCTCGGGCTGAACGCGTTCTTCGCCTGCACGACCATCTACGACTTACACCAGGGAGGACTGCCCCAGGCCAGCACGCGGCTCGATACTTTGCTCGGTTTCCCGCACGTCGTGCATGAGATCCTGCGGCAGTTCCTTGGGAGCTTTCAGTCGGCGCTCTCGTTCTTCCTCATCTTTTTCGTGCTGCGCATGATTGTTCGCCGGGATTGGCTCGCGGTGGTGCTCTTCGGCCTGCTGTTCAGCATCCGCGGTATCGGCCAGGATCAGCAGATGCTGTCGATGGCCATGTCTTTCGTAATCTACGCTGGTGTCGTCACCCTGCTGTTGCGCTTCGGCCTGTTGCCGGCGGTGATCATGATGTTTCTCACCGACCTTCTCGTCGCCACCGTTTTCACCACGCACTTCGGCGCCTGGTACGGCACGTCTTCGCTGGTCGTCACCGTGTTCGTTCTCGTCCTCGCCCTGTTCGGGTTTCGGAAAGCGATGGGCCCTCAGCGGCTCCTCGCCGGCTGGTTGGAAGAATAACCCTCGTCGCGGGGCGGTCCACCGCATACAACAACGCCCGGTCCGCGCCCCGAAAGGCGCGGCCGGGCGTGTCCGATATCAGGGTTGCTGACCTACGGTGTTGTGCTTCCGCTGCCGCTGGCGCCACCCATGGTGTCGCCCGTGTTTCCGCCGGACTTGTGATGTTTTTTGTGGTGGTGTTTGCCGGAATGCGTGGCCCCGTTGGCTCCGGTCGCGCTGCCGCCAGCTTCGCCCGCGCCGCCGCCGCTGCCACCGTAGCTGCCGCTGCCGCCTCCGGCCGTGCCGGCGCTCTGGCCGGCCGAGGACGCGCTCCCTCCGGAGCCGCTGCCGCCGCCGGAGCCTGCACCGCCGCCAGCCCCGCCACCGCCACCCGCGCCACCGCCGCCACCAGCCTGGGCGATCGCGAGCGCCGCTGAGAACAGAATCCCAAGTATCGTTTTCTTCATCCCTTCATTCCTTTCCGGCTTAATTGCCGCGTTCCATGTTGGACCCCGAATGTCTGTCTATCTGGGGGTCGAGCTGCCGCCGGGGTTGGTTGTTCCCGTCCCCGTGCCGGCAGGGCTGCTCGGCGTCGCTGACCCGTTGGTGTTGCTGTTGACGCCGTTGTTGTTTGTGCCCGTCGTACCTTTGCTCTGGCCTCGTCGGCCCTGAGTGGTCGAACTTCCATAATTTCCATGTCGCGTACCGGACTGGCCCGCGCCCATAGTTCCGTTGGCGCCGGTTGTGCCGTTGGTTCCGCTCTGTCCTGTCGCTCCGGCGGTTCCGGTTGTTCCGGTCTGGCCCTGTGCGCTGGGTGTGCCTGTGGTTCCGTTCTGACCACCGCCGTTGGGCGTGCTCATGGCTCCGCTCTGCCCCGCTGTCCCCGCCTGGCCTGAAGCGCCAGCCGTTCCGGATGTGCCGCCGGCTCCGGCAGCCCCGGCAGCGCCGCCCGCACCTCCTGCGCCTCCCGCGCCGCCGGCGCCACCCGCTCCGCCGCCTGCCTGCGCGAACGCGAGCGCCCCGGCGAACAACAGCCCGAGAATTGTTTTCTTCATTCGGAGGTCCTTTCTCGCGCTTATGCGCGCTCGCCTGTTAGATCCATTACTGCGGCGGGCGTGTCTGCGGAGATTACCGTATGGCCGGTATGTAACATTCGTTAGCTAAGCAGCTAATCAGCCGGGAAATCGAGCGGACCGTGAACTCGTCCACGTGATGATGCCGGAGATCGCCACCGCGACAGCCGCAAGCTGGACGGAACTCATCGACCTGCTCTATCGCGATTCCTGGGATCCGGCTCTCCGCCGTTTTCGCAGCCCGTACGTTTTTCGCGGCATGCACGACGCCGCGCACGATCTCAGCAGCACGCTGCTCCGCGCCGGCCGGGGCCATCGCGATCCGGGCCGTCTGGAAGCGCATCTGGTGCGAAATTTCCGGAAATACGCGCATCTGGAAGCACAACTCGGGCGTTCCATGTGGAATTGGCTGGCGCTCGCGCAGCATCACGGCCTGCAAACGCGCCTGCTTGATTGGACCTATTCACCCCTCATTGCCGCCCATTTCGTCACTGCCAGTCTCGATTTCTTCGATGTCGATGGGGTGATCTGGTGTATCAATCACCGCGAGACCAACGGCCGTCTGCCTCCGCCTCTGCGCGACCTGGCGCAGCGCGAGGGCGTGGACGCATTCACCGGGGAAATGCTGGACGAGATCGCAGATTCGCCGGAGAAGCTGCAGACCCTTTCAAAAGACGATTTCGTATTGTTCCTCGAGCCGCCTTCTCTCGATGAGCGCATCGCCAGCCAGTTCGCGCTGTTCTCGGTGATGTCTAATCCGGCCCGGCGGATGGATGAATGGCTGGCGCAGAATCCCGCCCTGGCGCGCCGCATCATCGTTCCCGCATCGCTGAAATGGGAGGTGCGGGACAAACTCGATCAGTCCGGGATTAACGAGCGCATGCTCTATCCTGGGCTGGATGGCCTCAGCCGCTGGCTTTCCCGCTATTACCGCATCCGTGGGCCCGAATCGGAGTAACGCCAGGGCGGCTGCTGACGTCGTTTCAGAAACGCCCCGCGGCGCCATGGGTGAACTGTACACAGATCGAGGACCATATCTGGCGCGACGCTCGCCATGGCTGAGGGCGTTTATCGTCTTTGTTCTGCTGTGCTTTGCGGGCCTTCAGACGGCCTCGGTTGTGGTGGACCACGCCCATGAGCACGGCGGGCCGCACTCCCACTGTTGTCCTATTTGCCACGCGAGCCATGTGCCCGCGATGCAGGCCGTTGGCGGCGTTCGCGTCGCGGCTCCCGCGGGCGTTCGCTGGCAGCCCTCGCCGGAACGCGTCCGCGTGCGCACCGTTCGCCGCGTTTCACTGAACTCCTCGCGCGCTCCGCCGCAGTTGGTCTTTCCTCCCCGGCTTTCCGTTCCCGCCTGAGCTCCGCGCCCGCGTGTCCTCCGGCGGGGCGAATCTGTCCATTTGATTTATCAACCGGAGGTCAGTCCATGCGGTGCTTCGTGTTATTTGTTTCAATTGCTCTTTTTCTCGGCGTATCGGATTATGCGCAATCCATCAACAGCGGAACCGTTGCGGGAACAATAACGGATCCGTCCGGCGCGGCCGTGGCAAACGCCGCTGTACAGATCGCCAACGCGGTGACCGGTTACAAGCAGTCGGGGAAGACCGATGCGGCCGGGAACTTCCGATTTACGAACGTGCCCTGGAACACCTACCAGGTGACCGCCGACGCGAGCGGGTTCGCGCCTGCGTCACAAACCATCGAGCTCCGGAACTCCGTCCCGGTCACCGTCAATCTGGCGCTGAGCATTGCCGCAGCCGCCACGACGGTGAACGTGGAGGCCACGGGCACCCAGGTGGAGACCGATCCCTCCGCGCACACCGATGCCGACTCGGACGCCTTCTCCAAACTGCCGATCTTCGATCCCGCGTCCGGCCTCAGCAGCGTGATCAACAACAGCACCGGCGCGACGGCGTCCGACGCCAATGGCTTCTTTCATCCGCTCGGCGACCACGGGCAGGTGAGCTTCGTCATCGATGGCCAGAACATCAGCGATCAGCAGAGCAAGGTTTTCTCCACGCAGATCCCGCCCGACGCGGTGCAGAGCATGGAGATTATCAGCGGCGCTCCGGACGCGCAGTACGGAGATAAATCGAGCATGGTCGTGAATGCGACCACCAAGTCCGGTCTCGGTCAGCAACCGTTCGGCACTCTGGAGACAACGTGGGGATCGTTCGGCACGTGGGGCGAAAACATCACCTTCGGCATGGGCACGGCGAAGTTCGGGAATTTCATCGCCCTGAATGGCGTACGCACCGGGCGGTTTCTGGATACACCGGAGTTCACGCCCTTTCACGACATCGGCAATAACGGGAACATTTTCGACCGCATGGACTGGAACCCCACCGGCCGCGACGCGCTGCACCTGGATCTGTTCGCCGCCCGCAACTGGTTTCAGGTCCCCAACAGCTACGATCAGCTTTCTCAGGACCAGAAGCAGCGGGTGCTCACGTGGAATGTGGCGCCCGGGTACCAGCACACCTTCGGGGCCAAGTCGCTGCTGACGGTAAACGCGTTCGCGCGGCGCGATCAGGTGAATTATTATGGCAGCCGCGATCCGTTCGCCGATACGCCGGTAACGGAATCGCAGAATCGCTTCCTTACGAACTACGGCGTGAGGTCGGATTTTTCCACCATTCACGGCGCTCATACGCTGAAGATCGGAACGGAGATTCAGCAGACGCGCCTTCTCGAGAACTTCTCGATGGCCGTTACCGATCCGAATTTCAACCCCGTGTGCGTGGATGCCGCCGGCAACCCGCTGGGTCTTCCGGCCATCACCAATCCGGCGGACTGCAGCACCGCGAACGCGACATATCAGCCCAACCCCGGCCTGTTGCCCGGGCTGGTGCCCTTCGATCTCACGCGCGGCGGCAGCTATTTCAATTTCCACGACGCGCATCCGATCACGCAGTATGCCGTGTATGTTTCCGATCAGATCAACCTCGGCAATCTGACCATCAACGCCGGTTTTCGCGATGACGAGTACCACGGCCTGGTCACGAAGAATGGTCCGCAGCCGCGCCTTGGCCTTGCTTACCACATCAAGCAAACCGACACGGTGCTCCGCGCGGCCTACTCGCGTACGTTCGAGACACCGTTCAACGAGAATCTGCTGCTGTCCAGCGCAACGGGCGCGGGCGGCCTCGCCGCAAATGTCTTCGGAGCGGCCAGCGTGCCGCTGGAGCCGGGCTTCCGCAATCAGTTCAACACCGGCCTGCAGCAAAAGATCGGCCGCTATCTGCTTTTCGACGGCGATTACTTCTGGAAGTACACGCATAACGCGTACGATTTCGACGTTCTGTTCAACACTCCGATCGCCTTCCCCATCGCCTGGCATAACTCGAAGATCGACGGCGTAACGGGGCGGCTGAGCACCAGCAATATTCACGGCTTCCAGGCCTACACCACGTTCGGCCACAGCCGCGCGCGCTACTTCCCTCCGGAGACGGGCGGTCTCATTGCTCAGGGCACGCCGCTCGCAGGGGGTGTGTTCCGCATCGATCACGATCAGGCGTTCCAGCAGACCACCGACGTTCGTTATCAGCACGGCAAGGACGGGCCATGGATGGATTTCATCTGGCGGTTTGACAGCGGCCTGGTGGTGAGCGGAGTTCCCGATGTCGCCGCAGCGCTGCTGCTCTCACCGGCGCAGCAGGTGGATATCGGTTTTTCCTGCAACGGCGTCTTCGCGACATTGCAGAATCCCATCAGCACCTGCAACGGCGTGGGTAAGAGCACGCTGCTGACGCTTCCCCAGACGGGAACGGAGAACGACGATCACAATCCGGATCGCGTGCAGCCGCGCAACCTGTTCGACATCGCCGTGGGGACGGACAACCTGCTGCGCAGCGAGACCAAACGAAGAGTCACGCTTCGCTTCACGGTCACGAACCTGACGAACAAGGTGGCGCTTTACAATTTCCTGTCGACGTTCAGCGGCACGCACTTCGTGGCGCCGAGGACGTATCAGGCCCAGATCGGGTATGCGTTCTGATTTTGTTTGGTGCAAGCCAAAGGCATGCACCACAATCGGGAGAAGACTAAGCGGCCGTCGGGGTCAGGCCCTTGATGCGCGCGGTCAGGCGGCTCTTGTAACGGGCGGCAGTGTTGCGCCGGATAATGCCCCACTTCGCGGCGCGATCGACGATGGAGAACGTCTGCGGCAGCAGCTTCTGGGCGCCCTGCGCGTCCTTCGCCTCAATGGCGCGGCGCAGCGCGCGGATGCCGTGACGCAGCCGCGACTTGCGCAGGCGATTGATTTCTGTCCGGCGTTCGGTGATTCGCACCCGCTTCAGGGCGGAGTAGGTGTTGGCCATCTCTAAGCTGAATCCTTACAGTTATCTACAGCGAACAGGATAGCACATTCCGGCGGCTCGCCTGGTTTATAGTTGAAGGGGCGGATGAATCTCCCGAACGCGCTGACCCTGCTCCGCATCTTCTTCGTGCCGCTGCTGGTGGCCGTGCTCGTGGAGCAGAACGCGTACCTCGGCTGGCGCGGGAACATCGTCGTAAACAACGAGTTGCTGGCTCTGGCGATCTTCCTCGCCGCGGCCTGCACGGACCTCATCGACGGCTACCTGGCGCGCCGCTGGGGTCAGGTTACCACCGTCGGCACGCTGCTCGATCCCATCGCGGACAAGCTGCTCATCTCGGCCGCGCTCATCTCGCTGGTGCAGATCCGCCAGGCGCCGGCATGGCTGGTGATCGTCATCGTCGGACGCGAGTTCGCCGTCTCCGGCCTGCGCAGCATTGCCGCCGCGGAGGGCTACACCATCAAGGCCAGCGAACTGGGGAAAACGAAGATGGTGTCGCAGGTGGTCGCCATCGCGCTGATGCTCGTCGGGCTGCGCTCGCCCGGCATTCACTCGGCGGCCATGATCTGCATGTGGGCGGTCATGATTTTCGGCGTGGCTTCGGCCGTGGATTACTTCATCAAGTTCTGGCGCCTGGTTGACGAGCAGGTGAAGCGCCGCAGGCGGGGCGAACTGCTGATGCTCGAGCGCGAGCGGAAGCGCTCTCCAGCTATCCAGTAGGCTCTTCGTTCTCCTCGGCTTTGGGCGCCGGCGTCTGGCTCCGCGGCGTGGGGATTGGCGCGCCGGGCGTCGGCTGCCACGCGTCGCGCGTGAACGATACATCGCGAACGAACTCCGCCGGACCTGGAAACTCGACCGGTTTTCCGTTCCATACGATACTCATCGCCTGGGCGTTGCCGGTGCGCAGCCGGGCGGACTCCGCTGCTTCGAACGTTTTCCGCTCACCCGCTTTCATCAGCCCCGTGAAAACGGACTTCCCGTCGCACCACACGTGCACCCACGAATCCGCAGTGGTGGTGGCCACCAGAGTGACGCCGGCCGCGCCGGGCGAGGGCGTCGGCGTCGGCGAAGCCGCCGGTGAAGGAGCGGGCGATGGTGAAGGCGAGGGCTGCTGGGCACTCTGCTCCGGCGCAGGACTGGGAGTCGCGCTCGGCGCCGGCGATGCTTCAGGCTCGGGCAGAACGCGGCTCACCCGGCGCGGACTGCCGTCGCCGGCGGACATGGTGGTCAGCCGGTTCCACCACATCGAGAATCCGCCGCAGGCCACGATCACCAGAATGAGCACGCCGATCGAGGGCAGAATGCCATTGAAGATAAGCAGGCCCGATGAGAGTGCAGCCGGCGCCACCGCGGCCGGCCGGATGTCCCTGGGGCTGAGCTTCTCCTCCATCGGAGGTGGAGGCGGAGCTGGTTCATGCGCCGGGGTTTGGGCAAGCGCCTTCTCCACTCGCGACGCGTCTATGCCCAGCGCCGAGGCGTACTGCCGTACGAAGCTCTTGTAGAAAAACCCGCCCGGGAGACTGTCCAGATCGTCAGCTTCGAGGGCCTCGAGGTAGCGCGCATGGACCTTAATCTGTTCGGCCAGATCCGCCAGGTCGCGGCCCTGCGCCAAACGGGCCCGTCGCAGCATCGCTCCCAGTGTTTCCATGCGGCAACCGGCGTCCTCGCCGCCATCATACAACACGCGAGGAAATGCCCGGCATACGTCTAAACTGAAAGGAAATGCATCGTTTTCTGGCCTTATCCGGCATGTCGGCGGCGGCGTTGCTCGCGCTCTCCGGCGGCGCCGAATTCAATGGGCAGCGCGCGCTCGACTACACGGCGCACATGGTCAGCTTCGGCGAACGGCCTTCCGGGTCGGCGGCGAACACCCGCACCGCGGAGTACATCGAGCGCCGTATCCGCATGCTTCCCTGCCGCCTCAGCGAAGACCGCTTCAACGCGCAGACGCCCGCCGGCGCCGTGCCCATGCGCAACATCATTGCCGATTGCGGAGGCGACCCGGGGGCACGCCTGCTGGTGATCAGTGGGCATTACGACACGAAGCGCCTTCCCGGCTTCGTCGGGGCCAATGACGGCGGCTCCTCCGCGGGTCTTCTGCTCGAACTCGCACAGGCGGTCGCGGCGCGGAAATGGAAGCACCAGGTCCGGCTGGTTTGGTTCGACGGGGAAGAGGCGGTCCGTCCGGAGTGGACCACAACCGACAGCGTCTACGGCAGCAGCCATCTGGCGCATCGCTGGCAGCAGGACGGCACGCTGCCCCGGATCGATGCCCTCATCAACGTGGATATGATCGGGGACAAGGACCTCGACATCGTGCAGGAGCAGGGGTCGTCACAGGCGTTGAATAAACTCGTCTGGCAGGTTGCCGCCGATCTGCGCCATCAGGATGCGTTCCAGGACGCCAGCGGGGCAATCGACGACGATCACATGCCCTTCCGCCGCCTTGGCGTGAACGCGATCGATTTGATCGACTTCGACTTTGGCCCCCGGAACTCGTACTGGCACACGCCCCAGGACACGATGGACAAGCTGAGCGCCCACAGCCTGCAGGTGGTTGGGAGCGTCGTCCTGGAAACGCTGGAGCGCCTCGACTGAAGGCGGCGTAACGGTTACAAGTGTTCTGGTACGGAATTCGGGAAAGTCAAATACAAGAATCTGTAAGGGGCTGTTGACCCATGCCAATTGTGCTGTAGAATCGGTCAGAACGGTTCCTGGAGGATCTCCATGAAGACCTGTCCGAACTGCTCACAGCCCCTTGGCTTCGTTACGATTGCGTGTCATCAGGACGTCCTGGTGTGTCCCGGCTGCAAGGCCGAGCTCACGCCCGATAATCGAAGCGTAATCTGTCTTTATCTGGCGCTCGCTGCCTACCTGCCGGTCGTGTTCCTGCTGCTGAAATACATCCGAGGCCTCAGCTTTGGATGGGCGATGCTGGTGGGTTTTCTCACCGGACTGGCCGGCGCACTGCTGGCAACCTGGGTTTTCGCCTGCTCGGTCCGGCTGCGAATTCATCGCGACCGGCGTCCGGCCTCAGTCCATCCCTGAACGCTACTGCTGCCTGTGCTTCGAACTGGCGTGCTTGCGCGCCGACTCGTCGAGCACCTTCTGAATCTCGGTTGACAGGTTCTGTTCCTGGGCGCCTTCGTTGGACAGCACTTCGTCTCCGCCCGTGGCCTCGAACCGCACCGTGCCGCCGCGGTCGATGATGGTGAAAAACGGCAGGAACTGGCGGACTTCAGGGGAGAACTTCAGGAACGTAGCCGCGTTGATCCGGTCCACATATCCGACCGGGAAACTGGGATGAAACTGCTCCACGAATCGGGGCACCGCAGTTTTGGCGTCGGGGTCGAGCGAGGCTTCCAGCACCTGGAACCCGCGCGAACCGAACTTGTTCTGGAGACGCGTGAGCACCTCCGTCGTGTGCTGGCAATGCGGGCAGGTCGTGGAGATGAAAACCATGGCCACCACTTTGCCGCGATAGTCCGCCACGCGCGCGGTGTGCCCGTCGGGATAGTTAATCGTAAGGTTCGCGGCAGGGCGGGGCACATCGTAGGCGAGTGCAAATGAGGCGCACAAAACGGCGAGCGCAACGCGGCGCAGGATCGTGTCCATGGGTCTTTACCGAGTATGACATGACCGGATTTGTGGGCCAGGATTCAGCGGCGTCTGAGCCCGGACGCCTGCGATTCCAAGTTCGACGGGTGGTTCAAGAGACCACCCTGCCCTCGCACGTTGTGCGCGCCCGCTCCTGCGTGATAAAGTCGCCCCATTATGCACCGGCTCTCGCACGGCGCCCGGCGCCACGCGCCTGACGCGCTCAACACCCGACGCGCATTCCTATCTACCGTCGTTCCCGCCGCGCTGCTCGCGCGACCGGCGCTCGGCCAGCACAGCACCGCCGTCGACATGGCCGAGCGCTTCCGGCAGATGTCGGAAGAGTACGAACGCAAGGGGCTGGCGGAGCCCTTTCGCGGGATTACGACCAGCGGCGCGATCCAGTCCGGTCTGTTCGAGATTCACCCTACCGGCGTACCGACGGAGCCGGTCCGCAGCGCGGCAGAGCGCTTTATCGGAACGCTCAGCGGCGGACAGCTTGCGCGCACCATGTTTCCGGTGGACGACTCCGAGTGGCGCAAGTGGATGAACCAGCATTTCTACGCTCGCCAGGGCGTCTGCTTCCAGGAGATGAACGACGCCCAGCGCGAAGCAGCCCTGGCGCTGCTGCGCGCCTCTCTGAGCGCGCGAGGTCTGGAGCTGACGCGCAACATCATGCGCCTGAACGAGACTCTCGCGGAGATGAGCGGCGATCACGAATTCCTCGGGGAATGGCTGTACTACATCACCATCATGGGCAAGCCCTCGGCGACCGAGCCTTGGGGCTGGCAGCTGGACGGGCATCACGCCATCGTGAACTACTTCGTGCTCGGCGATCAGGTGGTCATGACCCCGCACTTCATGGGCTCGGAGCCGGTGCGGGCCACATCGGGCAAATACAAAGGACTCGTCGTCCTGCAGCAGGAGCAGAACGATGGCCTGTCGATGGTGAACGCGCTAACGGCGACGCAGCGTGAGAAGGCGGTGCTCAGCTTTTCGAAGGCCGGCAACAATAACCTGACCGAGGCTTTCAAAGACAACGTCGTGCTCGATTATGCCGGACTGCGCGCCGGCGACATGGGCGAGCCGATGCGCCGCCGGCTCCTCGAGCTGGTGGAACTCTACGTCGGCAACATGGACGATGGGCACGCGCGCGTGAAGATGGACGAGGTCTCGCGCCATCTGGACGAAACGCGCTTCGCCTGGATCGGCGAGACGAAGCCGGACAGCGTCTTTTACTACCGCATCCACAGCCCGGTGATTCTCATCGAGTTCGATCACCAGCAGCCGGCGAACCTGCGGCGCTTCGCCGCAAATCCCGAGCTCCCTACGCAGCAGCATATTCACTGCGTGGTGCGCACGCCGAACGGGAACGACTACGGCAAGGATTTACTCAGGCAGCATTACCTGAGCCACCCGCACGATCACGTCTGAAGGTGATTATTTGCGTTTGAAATTGAGCGTGGCCTGGCGGTCCTGACCTTCGGTGGTCTCGTGGACCTGCATGGTCATGTGCTTGCCGTCCGCGGAGAGCGTCCGCACCCAGTCGCCGTTTACCTGCTTGCCCTGCACCATCGCCGTCCACTCGGTTTTCATGGTGTTGCCGTCCAGTGTGGTTTTCGCAGCCATCTGAAAGGGGCCGATCTGGTTCTGCCGCTCTGAGCCGTCGGTAGAGAGCATCAGCTTCGTGGTCATGATGCCCAGATACAGCAGCGGGACGATGCCGTTGGCCGGTTCGGCGAACTGCGATTCAATGTCGATGTCGCCGCCCTTTTCCTTGATATTCTGGACCAGGTTTTTCGGCGCATCGCCTCCGCCTGGCTCGCCATCGAGCACCCACTTGCCATCGAATCCTGTCTTTGCCTTGCCGAATCCCAGTGGGGCCGCAAGCAGCAATACCATCAGAAGCGCTGTCGGTCGAAACACACGAAACTCCTCCACGATCCTTGGATGGCGAACCCGGTTCGAACATTTCGCCGTGACGCGCTGGTTAATGTTTTCTTAACTCCCGGCGCAAACGTTGCGACAATGGGGAGAAACCAGCATGCTCGACGAGCGCGCCTTCTACCGTGAATCGCAGTGCACGAAGCCTGCCACTCTCAATTGCCCCTTCTGCCGAACGCCCGACAGCTACGAGCTGCGCTGGCTCGTGCGCACCAAAATCGACCGCCTGCCGCCCCGCGCTGACGAGCGCGACCGGGCGAAATTTCAAAAAGCGGCCAGCTACATGGTCCTGCTCGATGACAAGGTCAATTGCAAAAACATGCGCTGCCGCAAGCGTTTCGACGTGTCGGGGATCAAGACTACGGCATTCATTTAGGACCCGTCATGCGGATCGCGCTGGATGCCACGCCACTCTCCGCCGCGGGCGCCGGCGGGATCCGGCGTTACACCGCGGAGCTTGCGCGGGCGCTGGCGCGCGGCTTCCCGGAGGACGATTTCTGGCTGGTATCGGACCAGGCTTTTCCCTGTGTTGCCGGGTCCCTGTCGAATCTTCACTGCGGCGGCGCCCCGCAAACGGCTCTGGATCGCCGCTGGTGGAGCTTCGGGCTGCGCCGTGAACTGGGCCGGCTGTCGGCCGATTGTTTCCACGGAACCGACTTTTCGGCGCCATACCGCGTACACTGCCCGGCAGTGGTTACGGTCCACGATCTGTCGCCGTGGCGGGAGCCCTTCACGGCGGATACCTCGTGGCGCGTGCGGCAGAGAGCGGGCATGTTGTTGCGGGCGCGGGTTCCGGTGATGGTGCTTACGCCCTCGAACGCCGTGCGCTCGGAGTTTCTGGAGCGCTTTCGGTACCCGCCCGATCGCGTTGTCGTCACGCCGCTGGCTGCGTCAGACGTGTTCCGGCCTGTAAAGACTGCGACCGAACGCCGATCTTTTATTTACGTGGGCGCCAGCAACCGCCGCAGGAACCCGGACGTCATCATCGATGCCTGGCGCGAGGTGCGACGTACGCACGATGTCGATCTGGTGCTGGCAGGCAGAGGACGCGATCCCGAACCCGGGCTGGTGGTGGTTCCTGACGAGAACGATGAAGCGCTGGCTCGGCGCTACAGCAGCGCCGCGGCCTGCCTCGTGCCGTCGCTGTATGAAGGTTTCGGACTGCCGCTGCTCGAGGCTATGCAGTGCGGCTGCCCGGTGATCGCATCGCGCGATGCGGCGCTGATGGAAGTGAGCGGCGGCGCCGCCGAGCACGTGGAGGCGGGCGATGCAGGCGGATGGCGCGCGGCGATGGATCGTGTGCTGACAGACGCTTCGTTTTCGCGGGCGATGCAGACGCGCGGTTTGGCGCGAGCGGCGCTGTTCTCATGGGAACGCACGGCGACGCTCACGCGGGAGGTGTATGCCGAAGCGGTGCGGCGCTGGCGCCGATAGGCCGAGCGTGCTGATGCTGTGCCCCGAGGCGCCGTGGCCGATGTACGGCGGCGGAGCACTGCGCACCGCCTCTCTCGCGCATTTCTTTGCGACATGGGCGGACCTGCACCTTGTGATTTTTCGCCAGCCGGATGATGCAGCCGCGGAGCCGGACACGCCGGCGCGGATTTCCTGGATCGACCTGCCGGCGCACCGCCGCGATCTCCTTTCGCGCGCCGCTCGCAATGCGCGGCGCTGGGCCCAGGGCACGCCCCCGCTGATCGACCGCTTCTCGGGCTTCTCCGAGCAGTTGAGAAGTTGCATTGCCGGCAGTCACTATGATTTGGCGGTGATCGAGCATTTCTGGTGCGCGGCTTACGTCGATGTGCTGCGAGCGCGCTGCGATCGGGTATGGCTCGATCTCCACAATGTGGAATCGGAATGGCATCAGACGCTGGCGCGTTGTGCTCCGGCGCCAGCCCGCCCGGCCCTGAGGAGCTTTGCACGGGCATGCCTCGGTCGGGAGCGCGAGCTCCTGCCTCGCTTCGACCAGGTGCTTGTTCCGTCCGGCGATGAGGCCCGGATTTGTGAAAACAGCATCGTCTATCCGAATGCGCTGCCGCTGCTCCCGGCGCCGGTCCGTCGCGAGGAAAACGTCATTGCGTTCAGCGGAAACCTCGAATATCAGCCCAATATCGATGCCGTCGCCTTCTTTTACGGCCGTATCTGGCCGTTGCTGCGGGAGCGGCACGCGGACCTGCGCTGGAGGATCGTGGGAAAGAACCCGGCAGCCGTGGCCGGGCTCGTTCGTGGAGACGAACGCGTGGAGTTCAGCGGCCCGGTAACGGATGCGATCGCGGAGCTGGCGCGCGCGCAGGTGTGCGTAGCTCCGGTGCGCGCGGGCAGCGGTACGCGGCTGAAGATTCTGGAAGCGTGGGCGGCGGGCGCTCCGGTGGTCTCAACCTCGTTTGGCGCGCGCGGTCTGGGGGCGGCCGCCGGCGAGGAAATCCTGATCGCCGATGAGGCGGAATCGTTCGCCGACGCCGTTTCCGAGCTGCTGCACTCGCGCGAGCGGCGGATCCGTGTTGCGGCGGCCGGACGTCGCAGATACGAAGAGCATTTTACGTGGGAAGCGGTATGGCCGCGCCTGGCGTCTCACTTTTCAGAAATGATGTCGAACCTGGGAAGCCTCTATACTGGGTGAAACAGCGCATGCGCTTTGCCGTTGACGCTCACGCGATTGGACAGCACCTCACCGGGAACGAAACCTACATACGCAACCTGCTCAACGGTTTCGCACGTGTGGACGAGCGTGCTGAGATTGTCGCCTATATTTCCAGGCGGTCTGCCGCCGAGCATATTCCTGATCGGTTCCCGACACGATTGGTTTCCGCCAATCCCTTTTTACGGCTGGGCCGGCATCTTTCCCGGCGCCTTCGCGAAGACCGGCCCGCGCTGCTGCACGTGCAATACACGGCGCCGCTTTTGTGCCCGACGCCGGTGGTGGTCAGCGTGCACGACGTGAGCTTTCTTTCGCACCCGCAGTTCTTTACCCGAACTCGCAGCGCGCAGCTTCGAACCACGGTACGGCGGACGGTGCGCCACGCCATTCGCGTGCTGACGCCCAGCGAGTTTTCGCGCCGCTCGGTGCTGGACGCGTACGCCCTCGATGAGGCGAACGTCGTCGCCGTGCACAACGGCGTGTCGTCGCAGTTTCGTCCATTGCCCCGGCAGGCGGCTGCCCAGGAAGTCGCGGCGCGCTTTCGTATCCGGGCGCCGTACATCCTGACCGTCGGCGACCTGCAGCCGCGCAAGAACCACCTCTCGCTTTTTCGCGCCTTCGCGGAAGTCCTGCGAGCCCGCCCCGACCTGCCGCATCACCTGGTTGTCGCCGGGAAAGAGACGTGGTATTCCTCCGTGGTTCACGAGGCGGCGCGAAGGTCGGAGTTCGCCGGACGCATTCATTTCACCGGCTTCGTCACCGACGATGAACTGCTGCGCTTGTACGGCGGCTGCGACGTATTTGCTTTCCCTTCGTGGTACGAGGGATTTGGCCTGCCGATTCTCGAAGCGATGGCCTGCGCTCGCGCCGTCGCCTGCTCGGATACTTCGGCCATGCCCGAGGTGGCCGATTCCGCGGCGCTGCTCTTCGATCCTGCCTCGGTCCCGGAGATGAGCCGCGCGATCCTCGACCTGTTGCTGCATCCCGAGCTGCGCGCGCGCGTCGAACGGCTGGGCGCCAAACGGGCGGCGCGTTTTTCCTGGAACGCGGCGGCCGAGCAGACGCTGGCTGTTTACCGCCATGCGGCGAGGAGCGCGGAACGCCCCGTTGTCCGCGTGACTGTGCCGGCGGTGCGGTCGTGATTCGCGGCCGCGCATTGCTGATTTCGCTGACTGTGACGCTCGGCTTTTCCGCGGCGCCCACAACCGCGCCGGCGATTCCTGCCGGATCCGGCGAACGGCTGCGGTACTCGATCAACTGGCCCAGCGGTCTGTCCCTTGGCGAACTGGATATTTCGGCGACGCGCAGCAGCGGCGATACCGGCACCAGCGCGAAGCTGACCATCGATGGCGCGCTGGACGCGTCGCTGCCTGGTTTCCAGATCACCGATCATTACCAGTCGGAAGCGACCGGCGATTTCTGCTCCAGTCATTTCGAGAAGGATTTCAAACACGGCGCCCGCACGAATGAGGAAGCGACGACCTTCGACCTGGCGAACGACACTGCTACGCGTCAGACGAAGACGAACGGCGGCGGCAAGTCCGATCTGAGCACGCCGCACTGCGCGAAAGACGCGCTCGCATTTTTGTACTTCCTGCGCAACGAGCTGGCGAACGGACGTCTGCCCCAGCAGCAGGTCGTGTTCTTCGGAGCGCCCTACAATGTGCGCCTGGATTACGGAGGCGCGCGGCAGATCCGGGTGGGAGGGGTCATGACGAACACGGATCGGATCACCGCCGCGCTGCACGGACCTTCATCGGATCTCACCATCGAGATCTTCTTCACTCAGGATGCGGCCCGAACGCCGGTGCTGGTGCGCGTGCCGGTGTCTGTTGGGACGCTGACCGCGGAGCTGATGAAGTGAGCCTGTTGTGGAGGCCTTTGGCCTGCACGGATGTGTTACCGCGGCGTGGACGCCGCGCGCAGGGTTGGACGCCTGCCCCACCCTCGGCACAGCACAACCAAGTCTTAAGAGCCATCGGGCTGAAGGCCTGCCCCACCCAAATCATCCGCTGAGATGCGAACGGCGTTCTTCTCCCCTTTGCCGCCGGCCCGCAGCGGCATCGCCGATTATTCCGCCGCGCTGCTCGAACACATGCGGCCGCTGGCCGACGTGACCGACTTCGGCGCAGCGCCGGCGCATTTCGATGCCGCCGACTTCGACATCTGCCTGTACCAGATCGGCAACAACCCATGGCATGCGTTCTGTTACGAAATGGCCCTGGAAGTTCCCGGGGTGGTTGTGCTGCACGAGGCCAACCTGCATCATCTGGTCTCGGCGCTCACCATCGAGCGCGGCGACTGGGACGCGTATCTGCGGGAAGTAGAGTTCGACTCCGGCGCACGGGCATTCCAGTACGCCCGCGATCACGTGCGCACCCTGCGGCGCGGCCCCGATTATGAGGGCGTTCCGCTGCTGCGGCGGATTCTGAGCCGCTCGCGTGGAGCCGTGGTGCACAGCCGGTTCGTCGAGTGCGAGTTGCGCCGAAGGGGCTTTCAGGGTCCGGTTGCGGTGATCCCCCACGGCGCGTGGCTGCCGGAAGCTGACCGCATGAGTTGGCGGGAGCGGCTGGGCGTGACGGGCGATGCGCCGCTGATCGGTATCTTCGGATTTTTAAAGCCTTACAAGCGAATTGCGGAATCATTGCGCGCATTTCGGCGCCTGCTGCGCGTGTTTCCCGAAGCGAAGCTGATCCTCGCCGGCGAGGTGCATCCCGACCTGCCGCTGGCCGGCATGGTGCGCTCGCTGGAGCTGGGGGAGTCCGTGCGCGTTACCGGATTCATTCCTCCGGACGATTTCACCGGCTGCATGGCGGCGTGCGATGTGGTGCTGAACCTGCGATTTCCCACCGTCGGTGAGAACTCCGGAACGCTGATGCGGGCCCTGGGGCTGGCGAAGCCGGTGCTGGTGTCGGATATCGGATCATTTTCCGAATTACCGGAGGATATCTGCGCGCGCGTGCCAGTGGGCGCCGGGGAAGAGGACTGCATTTTCGAATATCTGAACCTGCTCCTCTCGCGGCCCGAGGTTGCCCGTGAAATGGGACAGCGCGCGAGAGAATGGGTGACCAATGAATGCGCCTGGGACGTCGTCGCGCGGCGCTATGTTGACTTTCTTGCCGACGTGGTGGAGGGGCGGCCTGCGCCCGCGGTGATCGAAGATGCGCCGCTCGCCGATGTGCGTGCCGGTGTGGCGGCGGCGGTCGATCCGGAGGTGTCGGAAAGCGCCGCTCCCGAGCCGGTGATGGTCGAGCCGGAGTACCTGTTCGGCTGGTCGCCCGAGAACAGCGCGGCGAGAGCTTATGTTTCCGACCACATCGACCGGCTCACGCGCACGTTGTCCATGATCCCGCCGGGCGGCCCCGAGGATCGCATTCTCGAGATGGGCGCATACCTCCAGATCACGCCCGCGCTGAAGACGAAGCTCGGTTACGGCGAGGTGCGCGGGTGCTACTACGGGCCGGCTGGGAAAACCGAGCACCGCCGCATCACCTCGGAAACGGGCGAGGTTTTCGAGTGCGACATCGAGCTGTTCGACGCCGAGCGCGACGATTTTCCGTGGCCGGATGCGTACTTCACCACAGTCTTATGTTGTGAGTTGCTGGAGCATCTGCAAAGCGATCCGATGCGCATGATGAGCGAGATCAACCGCGTGCTGCGCCCCGGCGGTCATCTGCTTCTGACGACGCCGAACATCATTTCCGAGCGGGCAATTTCGGCCATGCTTCTCGGCTATCATCCCGGCTTTTTTCCGGCGTATATCCGGCCTTCCGAGAGTGGCGAAGCGGAGGCGCGCCACGCGCGGGAGTATGCGCCGTCGGAAATTGCGCACCTTCTACGCGAGTCCGGTTTCGAGGTGGCGCAGCTGGCGACGGGTTCATTCCGGGACGAGCCGCAGCCGGAGCTGGCATGGATCCGCAACATGCTGGAGCGGTACGGCCTCATGACAGATCTTCGCGGCAACGGGATTTACGCGCTGGGGCGGAAGACCGGACCGGTGCGCGAGCGCTTCCCGGCATGGCTCTACAGCGGGGGCGAATGAGCGCGCAGTGGCGCGAGGTCCGGGTGGATGCGCAGCCGGGCGGCGTGTCAGCTTCCTTCGTTCTGGTGAATCGCACCCGGCAGACGTGGTCGCCGGAGACCCACTTTGTTGCCTGGCAGTTCTTTGATCCGGAGACGAATCGCTTCATCATGGAAGGCGAGTGGCGGCCGATCGCGAAGGCGGCCGGGCCGGGTGAAGCGGTGCAGGCTTCCATTAACGCTTCATTCGATCCCATTCCCGCCGGGTATCGCGTCTACGTTTCGCTGCTGGAGGCGCAGCGCGGGTGGGCATACACGCGCGGCGAGCCGTTTCTGGCGATCGATGCGGAGATGACCGCGACCGGGGCGCGCGTGCTGCGGTCGCGCATAACCACGCTGCGCGCGATTCGTTGGGAATCGCTGCGGCGGGCGCTCCCGTTCGTCTTCGCGCTGCCGGTGCGAAGCCTCGCCGCGAATCGGGGCCTGATCCGATCGATGGTGCGGCGCGATATTCTGGCGCGGTATCGCGGCTCATTCGGCGACGTGTTGTGGACGGTGCTCAACCCGCTGCTGCTGATGCTCACCTACTTCTTCGTGTTCGGGGTGGTGCTGCGGACGCGGTTCGGATCGGATACCAGCGGGTCGGGGTACGTGCTGTATTTCCTCGCCGGCATGCTGCCGTGGCTGGCGTTCAGCGAACCCGCGGGGCGCGCGCCGTGGGTCATCCCCGAACACCGGAATTTCGTGAAGAAGTTGGTTTTTCCACTGGAAATCCTGCCCGTGGTGCAGGTGATTTCCGGGCTGGTGACGGAGTGCTTCGCGCTGCTGATCTTTATCGCGGGGATTCTGCTGCTGCGCGGGCGCATGCCGCTGACCGCCGTGGCGCTGCCCCTCGTGGTCGTGCCGCAGGTGCTGTTTACCATCGGCTGGTGCTGGTTTCTCGCCGCGCTGGCGGTCTATTTCCGCGACGTGGCGCAGATCAATGGATTCGTCCTTACGGCCTGGTTCTTTCTGACGCCGATCTGCTATCCGGTGGCGTCGCTGCCCAGGGCCGCGCTGGTGCTGCTGCGGAAGAATCCGCTGTACGTGATGGTGGATGCATACCGGGCGGTGCTGCTGGACGGGCGCTGGCCGGCGACAGGCCCGTGCATCAAGCTATGGCTGCTGGGAATCGCGGTGTTCCTGCTGGGGCATGCGTGGTTCCACAAGCTGCGGAAGGGTTTCGCGGACGTAATTTGAGCCTGGAAGCGGTCACGCATCGGCCGCGTACTCGAGCGCCCGGCGCTCGCGCATCACTCGCTGATACTCCTCGCCCGGCGCCGCGCGGACGTATTGAATTCGCTCGGTCCAGTTACCGAGCGCGTCATAGAGGTAATCGGTTCGCGTTTCGTCGATTCGGCGCTGCTCGTCGCGGGTCTGCAACTGCCCGTGCTCATCGAGTCCGGCCTCGCGCCCGACGTGCTCGGTGGTGTGCCGAATCGGATCGCCGTGATCGTTGTATTCGAATCGTTCCACCTGCTCCATTACTGGCGGTGAAACGGTGCGGACCTCCGCACGGCGCCCGGTGTCGTCATATTTGTAGAAGCGCGACGAGATGCGTAGTGGTCCGCGCTGCCGCCGGCCAGCGTTCACCACCGCCTTCCAGGCCATGTATAAGGCGCGGCTGGCCCGCGCCGTCAAAAACTGATGCTGTTCCACCAGGCGGCCAGCTTTGTCACGGACCCGCCTGACTCGGCTGAGCGTGCGTCCCTTGTTGTCGAGAAACACCGTCTCCACTGGCAGCGAGCGCTGATTCCAGGTGGTTCGGACTTCGGCGGTCGTGTCGGGACAACCGCAGCCCTCCAGGCCTTCCACCGCGAACGCGGTGAACCCGACCGCCCTTTCGCGCACTTCCTCCGGCACGCGAAAAATGGTCACCAGCCGCCCGTTTACATACGACCTCTCCTCGTTGCGTCGGCGCTTTTCGAGCCCGGGGATGTTGCCTTCGCTGTCGTATTCGGTAACCGCGGTCGAGCTGTTCTCTTCCATCTCGCCGGCCGCGTTGCGCACCCACCATGTGGTCTCGGTCCTGCACCTTACGACCGGACCGCGCAAGCCCGCGGCATCCCTGTCCGTCATTCCAGCGCAATTGTAACGCCGTCGGATGTATCCTGTTGGCGATGAAATCCACACTGACACGGCGCGAAGCCGGGCTGCTGCTGATGACTGCGTCGGCGGTATCGGCGCAGAATCCGCAGACGCCGCATCCCGGCCCCGGCGCGGATGAGGATCCGGCCGCCGCAGTCGAGCAGCGCCGCCGCGAATCCGCCGAGCAACTGGCGAAGTTCAAGCTGCCCTTCGCCACCGAACCGGCTTTCGAGTTCCGGCCCTGAGACGATGGCGGAAGAACTGTATTACGCCACCATCCCCGAGCTGAGCCAGAAGTTGCAGTCGCGCGACGTCTCGGCGCGGGACTTGGTGAAGCTGTTTGGTGAAAGGCTGGAGCAGATCGGCCCGCGGTACAACGCGCTCGCGCTCTCTCTGCGGAAAGATGCGGAGAAGTTCGCCAAAGATGTCGATGATGACCTGAAGCGGCAGCGCTTCCGCGGCCCGCTGCAGGGCATCCCGTACGGCGCGAAAGACCTGCTGGCGGTGAAGGGTCATGTGACCGCATGGGGCGCGCGCCCGTTCGCCGATCAGATATTCGACTACGATGCGACGGCCGTGGCGCGCCTCAACAAACACGGCGCGCCTGTCCTGGCAAAGCTGGCGATGGTGGAACTGGCCGGGGGTCCCTCCTACCGGTATGCGTCGGCCTCGATCAGCGGTCCCGGCCTGAATCCGTGGGACACCACGCGCTGGTCCGGCGGATCGTCCAGTGGCTCGGCCATTGCCGTAGCGGCGGGTCTGGTTCCGTTCGCGCTCGGCTCGGAAACGGTGGGATCCATCGTCACCCCGTCAGCCTTCTGCGGCGTCACAGGCCTGCGGCCAACCTACGGCCTGGTGAGCCGATACGGCGCGATGCCTCTTTCCTGGACGCTGGACAAGATCGGACCGATCGCGCATACCGCCGAAGATTGTGGGCTCGTGCTGCAGGCCATTGCCGGCAAGGACTCCCACGACCCGGCCTCGGCGGGTAAAAGCTTCTACTATGCGCCGCAGTATGCGCGCGACCTGAAGGAGGTGCGCGTCGGTTTCGCCACCGTCGATTTCGATGAGTGGGCCGATCCCGCCGCGCGGCCGGACTTCGGAAAAGCCATCGACACGCTGCGCCTCATGGGCCTGCAGATGACGGCCGCGAAGCTTCCGGTGTTTCCATATGGCCCGGTAACGGGCACGGTGGTCGCCGCGGAAGGGTCGTCCGTATTCCAGGAGCTGATCGTAAGCGGGCGAGTGAATCAGCTGGCTGATCCGCTCCAGATCGCCGGACTCAAAGAGGGCCTGCGTATCCCGGCCAGCGATTATCTGCGGGCCATGCGCATTCGGCGGCTGGTGGTGGATGCGTTCCGCGATCTGCTGGCGGACATCGACGTGCTGCTCGCGCCCGCGCGGCTGGGTCCGGCGCCGCCGGTCAATGAACCGCTGGACCGGCCTCATGGAGACAGATCGCACGCGCCGGCGGATCCTGGCCTCACTGCACTGATCGCCGCCTCGAACCTCGCGGGGTTGCCGGCGCTGGTGCTGCCCTGCGGCTTCGCGGGCGGACTGCCGATCGGCATTCAACTGGTCGGCCGCGCGTTCACGGAAAACACGCTGCTGGCTATCGGCAAGGAGTTTCAGAATCGCACCGACTGGCACCGGCGGCATCCGCCGGCAGCGCCGCAATCGGCGGCATAACTTGTCACCATAAGCGGTACCCCGGCGTCTGACGGGAAGGCGTAATTGCTCGGGTGTATGGTTTCGTGGTGGGCGTTATCTCCGTAGCTGCGGTTGTCGGCCAGAACACGGCAGTCGTTCCCGCCGGTCTCGGCGGCTGGTTCGATACCGCGAACCGGGATTCGGTGCAGCGCGCCTGGGACATTGAGGCCGCGACCGCGAAAGTCCCGATGGAGTGGACCGGCAGTTTCAACCCTCCGAACGCAGGAACGACTTCGGCGGGATACCAGGCGGCGGTGATGGCGCGCGTGAACTGGGACCGGGCCATGGCCGGCGTGCCCGCGGCTGTAACCCTGAACTCGTCGGAATCGGCCGAAGATCAGCAGGCTGCGTTCATGATGATGAGTAACCAGGCTCTGAATCACGACCCGCCGCCGACATGGCTCAACTACACCGCGGCCGGCGCGGACGCCGCAAATCACTCGAACCTTTGCTTCGGATTTCTCAGCGATCCCGGTTGCGGGCTCATCTACATGCAGGATGTAGGCGATGCCACTGTGGGTCATCGGCGCTGGGTGCTTTACCCGCAGACGCTGACCATGGGGACCGGAGATGTTGGTGGAATGGGATCGTTCCAAATGGCCAACGCACTCTGGATCCTGGAGCCGGGCACCTACCTCGGTCCGCGCCCGCCGGTTCGCGATAACTTCGTCGCGTGGCCTCCGCCAGGGTATGTCCCATACGAGGCCGTTTTTCCGCGGTGGAGCTTCGCTCTGGGCGGGGCGGACTTCACGGCTGCGACGGTAACGATGCAGCAGAACGGATCGGAGGTCCCGGTAAAGCTCGATCCCGTGGCGCCCGGCTATGGTGAGGATGCGCTGAGCTGGGTTGTAAACAATCAGAATGCAGGCGCCATATTCACGCCGTCCGCGCCGGTCGCGGATACGGTGTACACCGTCACGGTCAGCAACGTAAAGGTGAACGGCGGCGCACAATCGTTCACCTATTACGTGGCGGTATTCGATCCCGCGTCGACTGCGACGTTCAACGCCACGCCGAACAAAGAGACGCTTGGTGCGGCGGACGCTGCCGGGACGATTTCGCTCAGCGTGTCGCCGGGGGACACCGAATGGATTGCAACATCGTCCGATCCCTCATGGCTGAACGTGATGGGCGCCAGGAGCGGAAAGGGCAGCGCGACCGTCGGGTGGACCGCTGGGGCGAACACGTCCACGACATCCCGTTCGGCCACGATTACGATCGGCAGCGCGGTGGTCACGTTCGTTCAGGCGGGCGATGGAAACACGGTCGCGGACGTCAACGCTGCAGCCGGCCAACTCGGGCCGGTGGCGGCCGAATCGATCGTTACCGCCTACAGCTCGGACCTGGCCACGAAGGTGGATCAGGCCACTACCATGCCACTTCCCACGAACCTCGACGGCAGCACCGTAACGGTCACCGACTCCGCCGGCGCAGCGCGCTCCGCAGGCCTGTTCTTCGTCGGCAATGGGTCGATCAGCCAGGTGAATTATCAGATTCCACCAGGCACTGCCAATGGGCCCGCCGAGGTGCGGTTCACCTCCGGCGATGGACAAACAGTGACGGATACAGTGAAGATCGAGACGGTCGCGCCGGCTCTGTTCACGCTCAATAACAGCGGTCTCGTCGCGGGCTGGGTGATTCGGGTATCGAACGGCAAGCAGACGCGCGAGAAGATATTCACGACGCTCCCGGACGGCGCCTTCGGAGACCTGCCGATCGATCTGGGGCCGTCAACGGACAAGGTCTTCCTCGAACTCTACGGAACCGGGTTGCGCGCGGCCGGGGCGGTTCCGAGCACCTGCACAGCATCCGTCGAGGTCTGCACGCCCGTGACCGTGACCATTGGCGGCGTGGTGGCGCCGGTCACTTTCGTTGGCGCTGCGCCGGACGCCGTTG
>DASRCB010000074.1:0-6016 GCA_035653295.1 Bryobacteraceae bacterium | reverse complement strand
GCTGTCCATGCGCGCCTCCGTAACCTCCAGCCTCGCCTTCTCCGGCTGCCGGGTGCCGACGGAGAACATGCTCCCGTGCGCAAAAGGTCTGAAGGCGCCGCTCAGCTGCCTCACTCAGGCGCGCTTCGGCATCGGCTGGGGCGTCATCGGCGCCGCCATGGAGTGCTACGAGACCGCGCGCCAATACTCGATCGTGCGCCGCCAGTTCGATGACCGCCCCATCGCCTCTCATCAGCTCGTGCAGGAGAAGCTGGCGTGGATGATTACCGAGATCTCGAAAGCCCAGCTTCTGGCGCTTCAGATCGGGCGGCTGAAAGATGCCGGCCGTGCCGAACCGGCACACATTTCGATGCTCAAGCGCAACAACACCACCATCGCGCTGGATTGCGCCCGGCTCAGCCGCGATTTGCTGGGCGCCAACGGCATCATGGACGAATATCCGATCATGCGCCACATGTGCAACCTCGAAACCGTAAAGACTTACGAGGGCACCGACCACATTCATACGCTGGTTATAGGCGAGCGCGTCACCGGTATTTCAGCTTACAAATAACCCGCGTCCCGGGCCCTCCACCGACCTCGTACTAAAGTTTCGGCCTGAGTCCGACGAAGGCATGTTCGGTGGAGAAACCGCTGCGAGAAAGACCTGAGAACCAGCGCTCGACAGGGACTATTGACACTGTCGCGCGCTGTGCCGCTGTCCTCGGAATCGCGTTCCCACTGCTCCTGATCGTCGTGTTTCAGAAACTCGGGATGACTGCTTTTCTGGGTTTTGCGTTTCTGGGCATCACGGCAATTCAACTGACCCTTCATCCCACACTGCCGGAGATCATTCTGACGGGCGCCGCCGGAGCAACTTACTACGCCGTGTACCGCATCTTCGGCGGGGCGTTCCCGCTCGATCCCGTCTTCCGGGCGATTGGAATCATATCCTTTGTTGGCGTGGGAAGTCTGCTGGCGATGGTCGCGCGGGCCCTCTGGAGCGACGGAGGCGAGCAGCAAAGGCGCGTCCGCGGTCTGCTGGTTGGCGTCACTCCTATCGTGTTTCTGGCTTGGATGCCGGCCGTCTTCCGCATATTCAACGTCGCGGACCCGTGGTCCTATGATCGCTGGCTGTACGCGTTCGATTCCCGTTTCGGATTTCAAATCAGCTTCGCCGCCGGGCGAATATTCGAACACTGGCCCTGGCTGCAAATGATTTGTGCACTGGTTTACCTGGGGCTGCCGCTGGCCATGGCCTGCGTTTATCTCGTCGCGCCGCATGTGCCCGACGAACCGGGTCTGATCCGCACGTTTCTGCTGACCGGAGTCCTGGGTGGGCTGCTCTTCCATTTTTTGCCCGCCGCCGGCCCGGTGTATGCGTATACAGCCAACTGGCCCGGCGATCCGCCAGCGATCGTGGCCGGCTTTCTCGCGCCCCTGCATCTGTCCGGCGTTCGCCTGAATGCAATTCCCTCTCTGCACACCGCCTGGGGGCTGCTGATCTTCTGGCGCACGCGGCGCAATGACGTGCTGGTGCGGGTCGCCGCCGGTCTGTTCCTGCTTTTCACGCTTCTGGCGACACTCGGTCTGGGCGAGCACTACGTAATCGATCTCGTTGTCGCCGTGCCTTTTGTGGTTGGTGTAAGGGCGCTGTGCATGACCACCGCCGGGCTGCGTTCCCGTCTCGCGGTCTTCTGCTTCACTGCGACGACGGTGGGCCTGTGGCTGTCGGCGCTTCGATCCGGTGTATTGCTCCATATCCCGGTAGTGACCGCGTGGGGACTCGCCGTGGTAACGATCGCGAGCGCGTTGTGGCTGGATGTTGGAATGGGCCGTTATCGGCTTCGCCTTGCAAGAAAACGGCTGTTCGTCGGCCCCGCCTCTTTCACCCCGCGTTTCGGTCAGGGACCGTGGTGCTCACGCCGGCGCCGCCAGTGGGCCGGCGTGCTCTGAACACGTAAAGCCCGCTTAGCGCATCGCCATAACGACCAGGTCCGCCTGCCGGGTCACTCCGCCTTATGGACCTGGACGGAATCCATCAAACCGGCCGCCTGGAGCACCCGGCGCACCTTCTTCGGCGAGACGGAGAGCTTCTCGGCCACCCGCGAAACCTTGCGGCCCTCCCGCTCCCAGACGCGCGGAATGACGATTCCGGCGAACTCTTCTTCGATCTGCTGGAACGTCTTCTCTCCGACCAGCCCCTGCGACCACTCCTGCAGCACCGTTTCCACCCGCGCCTTGCGCAGAATGCGCGTACGCAGGTCCTGCAGATCGTCCCACAGGAACTCGTGTCCTTCCGGCCGCAGCAGCGCGCTCGCCTGATCGCAGCACTGCCGGGCCGCTTCGGGATTATTGAAGAATCCGTTGGTAAACGTAAGCCCCTGCCAGACGAACGCCCGCGCCAGCAGCCGCCGGTTCTGCGTCCTGGCCGCCAGCTCCACGGCATCGCGCGCGAATTCGTGAGCCCGCTGCGCATGGCGGTGCAGCTCCGCGCTGTCGGCGATCTGTTCCTCATACCGCACGTTCTCCACCATGCACTGCAGAATGCGCGCCCGCGCCATCGGGATGTAGTCGCGCTTTTCCTCACAGAGTTCATACGCCGCCGCGGCCTCGGCCTCGGCCAGGTCGATCTCTCCCGCGTCCAGATGCAGAAACCCCCGATTGATCCGGACCGCGCCCACGCCGCGGTGATTATCGGTTCGGGAGTAGATCCGCTCCGCCTCGTCCAGCTCGAAAAACGCGTCTCCACGAAGGCGCTCCAGTTGCGCCCGCTCCAGCGTGAGCCGCGCGCGCGCCGCCGCATCGTGCTGGGACGCGGCCTTGCGGCGCGCCGATTCATCGTCGATGCGCTTCTGCAGTTGCAGCGCCGTCAGCCGCTTCACCCAGGCAATATTCGTCCGCGACCGCGCCAGATTGCTGTGATTCGCATCGCGCCGGCCATAGTACTCGATTGCTCTCGCGAAATGTTCCAGCGCGCGGTCGTGGCGGCCCTGCCGCCGCGCAATGCGCCCATACGCCGACTGGATATTCCCCAGCGCCACATAGTCGTCCGTCCCGCCAAGGACGTCCGCCACCTCGTCCAGAATGCCCGTGGCCTCGGCAATCCGGCCTTTCTGGAACATGAGCCAGCTCTCGTTGATGCGCATCAGGGCGGCCACGCGATCCTGCCCGTTTCCCAATGCCAGATCCCGCGCCTTCACCGTGAACCCAAGCGCATCGTCGTACCGGCCCAGCCGTCGCAGACACCGTCCGATCCAAAAGCTGCAGAGCGCCAGCAACTCGTTGTCCCGGAGTTGCTGCTCGACCGACTCGACAAAGCGCAGGCTTGTGACCGCGCCTTCGAAGTCCTCGTCCGCCATGGCCACCAATGCTTCCGCCATACCGAGGTGCAGATACTCGATAAGGGGCAGATGGATGCGGCTCTCTTTGGAGAACCGCGCCAGCAGCCCCCGCACCAGCGCCGGCGATTCGAAGCCGGCGTCCACCCACTGCGCCAGATATCCCAGAAGAATGGTCGCGCCCGGCCGCTCGGGACCAATGCACTCCAGCAGCGACCGATGCTCCTCAAGAACCCTCAGCCCGCTTCCCATGCGCCGCCAGGTGAGATCCTCGCGCAGGCGGAGAACCAGCTCCTGCTGCACTGCAGCAGCCGTCATGCCCTGATTATGGTGCAGATCCGCCGTATTGTCCAGCGGCTTGCTGCTGCATAGCAGCATACCGCCGCGGCGCGGACCCGCTGCCCCCTACTGCCCGAATTTGGCCTTCTTGGCGCGATCGGGCTGCGATCTGCCGATCGCCGCGTCACCGCCCGTGTTCGCTTGAGCGCTCTTGGTGCGGTTGTAGATCGCGCTGGTCAGCTGGGCATTGAAGAATGAGTTCGTCCCGTTCCTGCTGAAGGGCGTAATGTGATCGACTTCCGGGAAATCGAGGCAGCCCGCCGGATTCAGCTGCCGGTGGCTGTCATCGTTGACATCCGATACCAGCCAGCCCGATTTCGCGCCTCCGTTGCTGTTGTAACAGTTGAGAGACCATACGCACTCGCGCTGCCGCTTGCCGAACTTGCCGGCGGCGAAATCGCTCTGCGTCTCGACCCCCACCTCGGCGCCGTAGCCCAGCCCTCGCTCAAAAAAGATGTACGGCAGCGGCTGGCCATTGGGAATACCGAACTTCCCGCGGAATTCGGCTTCGTGCGCCTTGATGCATTTGTAAATGTCTTCGGGTATCGTGTACGGCTGCCGCGGCCTCGTGTAATGGTCGAGAACGATAGGTTCCTCCGGGTGCGTGGGGTCGCCGTGATGCCGGAGAATGGTGAATTTCAGAGGCATCCAGGGCGTATTCGACAGGTAATCGATCACCACGCCCACGTAAACCGTCTGATGCTTGAACAGCTCTGCCTTCAGCAGGTTCTCGACCCCTTTATAATCCACGCGGTTGAAGAACGACAGCATCGGAACCAGATTCTTGGGGTGCTCCGGACCGCCCAGGCCCAGGCCGATAATATGCCCCCGGTCATATCCCGCCGGAATGTTGGCGACGGCCGGAAAGCAAAGCGGCGGCACGGAATTGTCCCGCGACCCCACCTTATGTTTCTTGTTCACCAGCGGTCCGTGGACCTTCGTCGGCCGGTCAAACGCAGGGCCGTAACTGGTTATCGTTTCGTATGTGTATTCAAATCCATCAATAATTTCGGGGTTCGGCATATTGCGACCGCATTATTGTACAACTGATTCCCCCCTCTCCAGCGCACAATTCGTAGAACACGCCCGTTAACGCGAGGGGCTCCCGCACCGTCCGCTCCATGGGATCGGCCTCCCGCCAACCCGCTACAATAGCCCCGGAACCACACCCATGTCTCAGGACGAACTCGTAAACCATCAGCCGCGCACCGCTGCCGCCGGTCCGAGCCGCCGCGCGATCCTGACCACCGCCGCCACGGCCGCCGCGTTCATCGTCCCGCGCCACGTTCTCGGCGGCGCCGGCTTTACGCCCCCGAGCGATAAGGTGACCATGGGATTCATTGGCGTCGGCGCCCAGGGCACCCGCGTCATGATCGACTTTCTCGAGCAGCCCGACCTCCAGGGCGTCGCCGTTTGTGATGTCAACCGCCAGTCCAGCGACTACGTCGAATGGGGTCACGGCGAACTCAACGGCAAGGCGCGAAAGCTGCTCGGCGACGATTCATGGGGCGCGCACTTCACCGGTCCCACCGCCGGCCGCGATCCCGCCCAGGACATCGTGAACCGCTGGAACGCAAAGCGCAGCGGAACGAACTCATCGTCCGGCTGCGCTTCTTACAACGACTACCGTGACCTTCTTGCGCGCAAGGACATCGATGCGGTCATGATCTGCACCCCGGATCACTGGCACGCCCCCATCGCCATCGCCGCTATGCGCGCGAAGAAGCACGTCTATTGTCAGAAGCCCATGGCGCATGTGCCGGCCGAAGCGCGCGAGATGGCCCGGGTCGCCCGCGAAACCGGCGTCGTGACGCAGGTCGCTCTCGCCGTCTCCGCATCCGAGGATTCCTACAAACTGCAGGAATGGATCGCGGCTGGCGTGATCGGCCCCGTGCGCCGCGTCGAGAACTGGTCATCCCGGCCGTTCTGGCCGCAGGGCATTAAGACCCCGGATGATGTGCAGCCCGTTCCCGAGGGGCTCGACTGGAACCTTTGGGTCGGCCCCGCGCCCATGCGGCCGTTCAACCACGCTTACCTCCCCTTCGTCTGGCGCGGCTGGTACGATTTCGGATGCGGATGCCTCGGCGACATGGGCCAGTACAGCTTTGACACCATCTTCCGGGCTTTGAAGCTGACCGCGCCAACAGCCGTGGAGGCCAGCACCACGCCGCGTTTCAAAGACTCATTCCCGCTGGCGTCGATCATCACCTACGACTTCCCCGCTCGCGGCTCCATGCCACCGGTGACTTACACCTGGTACGACGGTGGCCTGCGCCCGCCGCGGCCACCGGAACTCCCCGATAACGTGGACCTCAGCGGCGAGGCGCACGAAGGCCTGCTTTTCATCGGCGATAACG
>DASRCB010000073.1:0-3362 GCA_035653295.1 Bryobacteraceae bacterium | reverse complement strand
CGCGCCGCCGGTAATCAGGCCGAGCACGAACGGCGGATGCAGGAGCGAGAGATTCTGGACGTTGGTGGTGAGCCCGTTGGTGAGAGCCACGATGATGGAGAAAATCATCGTGGTCGCGCCCACGACCGCAGTGCCGATCAGCACCGGTTTCGCCGTGGCTTTGAACGTATTGCCCGCGCCGTCATTGGCTTCCAGGTGGTGCTTGGCTTTCTCAAAGTCAACCTCGAACCCGTAGGACTTCTTGAGCTCCTGCTTAATTCCAGGGATGCTCTCGATCACGCTCAATTCGAACACCGATTGCGCGTTGTCGGTTACCGGGCCGTAGGAATCGACCGCGATGGTCACCGGACCCATCCCAAGGAACCCGAACGCCACCAGGCCGAACGCGAACACGGCCGGCGCCTTCATCAGGTTTTCGAGCCCCATCGTGCTGACGCCGTAGCCGATGGCCATCAGCGCCAGCATCGACATGCCCAGCCAATAGGAGCTGAAGTTGCCGGCCACGAATCCGGAAAGAATGTTGAGCGAGGCTCCGCCTTCCTCCGAAGACGTGACGACTTCCTTCACATGCGTCGATTCGACCGAAGTGAAAACCTTGACTAACTCGGGGATGATCGCGCCGGCCAGCGTGCCGCAGGTGATGATGCTCGAAAGCTTCCACCACAGCGTGGGATCGTTGCCGATCTCGGGAATCATCAGGTAGCTCAGGCCATAGGTGGCCGCGATCGAAATGAAACTCGTAAGCCAGACCAGCGAGGTCAGCGGCGCTTCGTAGTTCATCTCGTCCAGGTTCTGGTATTTCGCCTTGGCCACGGCTTCGTTGATGAAGTAGGACAGGCCGCTGGCGATGATCATCATCACGCGCATGGCGAAAATCCACACCAGCAGATCCACCTTGGTGATGTCGTTGTTGACGGCCAGCAGAATGAAGGAGATCAGCGCGACGCCAGTCACGCCATAGGTCTCAAATCCGTCCGCGGAGGGGCCCACCGAGTCGCCGGCGTTGTCGCCGGTGCAATCGGCGATCACGCCGGGGTTGCGCGCGTCGTCTTCCTTAATCTTGAAGACGATTTTCATCAGATCCGCGCCGATATCCGCGATCTTGGTGAAGATTCCACCGGCCACGCGCAGCGCCGCCGCGCCCAGCGACTCGCCGATCGCGAACCCGATGAAGCAGGGTCCTGCGTAATCGCCGGGGATGTACAGCAGAATGCAGAGCATGATAAACAGCTCCACGCTGATCAGCAGCATTCCGATGCTCATACCGGCTTTCAGAGGGATCGCATAGCAGGGGAAGGGCTTGCCTTTGAGGCTGGCGAAGGCAGTGCGCGAATTGGCAAATGTGTTCACGCGGATTCCGAACCAGGCTACCGAATAGCTGCCGGCGATACCGATGACGCTGAAGGCCAGAATGATCAGAACGCGCTCGGCCGGCATGCTTTGCAGGAGCCCGAAATAAAAAACGATGATGGCGCCGATGAAGATTTCCAGAATCAGAAGAAACTTGCCCTGGGTGATCAGATACGTTTTACAGGTTTCGTAGATCAACTCCGAGATCTCGCGCATCGATTGATGCACCGGCAGATTGCGCAGGTGCATGTACATGCCGAGCCCGAACACGAACCCCAGTACGCTGATCAACAGCCCGAAGGTCAGCAGCGCCGGACCGCTGACAGAGCCGTTCAGGAACGTGGCGGCATGCAGATCGGGGAGGCGCAGTTCGGCCTCGCCGCCCTGGGCGTGCAAGGGAAACGACATCCCCATCGCGAGCAACAAGAGCAGGCAAACGGGGCCAGCGCGCTTACACAGAGCGGACAACGAGGTCAACAGCATTGGTAAAACCCTCCACTTTAGAGAGATAACAAGGATGTCCAGGCGCAGGTCGGGCCCGGACGTACTTCCCTACAACATACCGCACCCTGAGCGCGGACCGCAACATCACCGGAACCGTTTGTTCGGCAAAAACCTAAGAAAACAAGGACTTCAGGAACGCCCCGAGTTGCAAGTGGCGGCCTGGACACCGCGGCCACGGCGCGAAGCTGATCACGTTGTTAGATCGTTCCACCCACAAACCGATATCTTCGGAATTGGGGTAGGCTAAATCGAAAACCACGCCGTCGGAGCAGAAATCCACGTGTTCAATCTTGATGGCCGAAGGGTTGGCATGCAGGCTGTTCGGTCCCCAGTCCTCTGCGAACTTCTCTGGAGGGTAGTACTTGCACGGGGTTTCCTGTGTGCAGCCCCAGAGCCGATACGCCTCCTGGTACTTCTGAGCTTCGAGATCGGCCAGAAACTGCTGCAGCACCCGCTCCTGCGAACGGGTCCGCAGACTGAAATAGCCGATGGCGGCGGCGCCGCCGGCGATCAGCAGGACGGAGATTGCCCGCTTAAGCAACTGGGCCCGCCGGTACTGGCGCTCGGCCTGCTGCTCGTAAGCGTCGAGAAAACCCGTGGCCATACCGCTCGTTCGCCGCTCCTGCTCCGGCTGCCTCTACTTCGTAGGATACGCCTTATCGTAGGCCGCAGTGGCCTCAGCCGTGATATCCACGGCAGGCTTGACGTAAAACGGATTGGTGCCGTCGTCCACCAGCACGATATCCAGGGCCTTCTCCTCGGCGATTTTCTTCACTACTTCGCGCATGCGGGTTCCGGCGCGCTGAAGGATTTCGTTGCGGTCGTTGTTGACGTCATCCTGAAGGTCCTGATTCAGGCGGGTGGCTTTGCGTTGAAGGTCCTGCCCGCGAGCCTCGAGATCGGCTTGGCCAGCCGCGCTGAGCTTGCCGGCGCTGGTTTGCAACTGGGTCTGGATATCCTGCATTTCCCGCTGTAGCTTTTCCAGCTCGTCCTGGCGGGCCTTGTACTTGAGCGGCAGCTCCGCCGCAGCTTTCTTGAGCTCAGCGGTGTCGAGAAGGGCTTTTTGCAGATTGATCACCCCGACCTTGGTTTGGGCGGCGGCAGTCGAGGCGGACGCGATCGCGGCGGCGCACACGGCCAGTGCGGGAAAGGCGGGCAGGCGAAACATCAGTCGTCAGACTCCTTGATTGATTCTCTATTCTACTAAAACGTTTAGATTTGGGCCAAGGAAGCAGGTTCCCGGGCATCCGCAGATCAGACGGCGATTACCGCTTTTTTCGTTTCCGAAAAAACGTGTCCGAGGACCGGACTCCAATAAGCCCGAGGAACAACACCAGCAGAGAGACCCCCGTAGCCACCGAGCCCGCGACGAGATAATCGGTGTCCGTCAAAGGTCCCGGCATGAGCCGCAGAAGGACCGCCGACACCACGGCGAACACCAGCACCACGCCGAACACCAGCACCACCGTTCGAGGCATCAGTCGTATTTCTCGTAGAAAATCTGTTTG
>DASRCB010000072.1:0-21257 GCA_035653295.1 Bryobacteraceae bacterium | reverse complement strand
TCTGTCCGAACGCTCTGAACGCGACGCCGGTGATCGATCCGGCGACCAAGCTGGTGTACGTCATTGCCGCCGACGGCACGCTGCATACGGTGCAGGCCATCAGCGGCGAGGAGATGAGCACGCCGATTCAGCTGGTGCCGCCGTTCGCGAAAACGTGGAGCCTGAACCTGGTGAACGGAATCCTGTACACGTCCGTGTCGCAGGGGTGCAACGGCGCGAAATCGGGCGTCGTGACGCTGAACGTGAAGGCGAAGGAAACCACGCCGCACTTCTTCCAAACGGCGCCGGCGGGCGCGGGCGTCTGGGGACGCGGCGGTGTTCCCGTCGATCCCGCCACTGGCATTTCGTACGGCGTGACGGGCGATGCGCCCGTGGATCCTGCGAAAGGCAAGTACGGCGACACGGTGATCGCCGTGGATGCCGCGGGCAAGCTGCTCGATTACTTCACGCCCTCGAACTGGGAATGGATCACGCGCAAGGATCTCGACATGGGCAACATCACGCCGGTGCTCTTCCCGTTCTCGGGTAAGAAGCTGCTGGTAACGGGTGGCAAGGAAGGCGTGCTCTACATGCTCGACACGGCATCGCTCGGCGGCGCGGATCATCATACACCGCTATTCAAGAGCCCGCGGATCTGCAATGATGACCAGACCTTCCAGGGTCAGGGCATCTGGGGTGCGTTGGCGAGCGCCAGCGACGGCGATGGAACGACATGGGTGTACGCGCCGATCTGGGGTCCGCCGGCCGCGACCGCCAGGTTTCCGGTGACCCACGGCGACGCGGCCCAGGGAAGCATCATGGCGTTCAAGGTGACCAGTGATGGCGGAAAGCCGGTGCTGACGCCGGCTTGGATGTCAGGGAATCTGTCCGTACCGGAGCCGCCCGTGGTCGCGAACGGGCTGGTTTTCGCGCTGTCCACCGGCGAGAACGTCACCCAGGTGGATGCCAACGGCCTTTTGAGCAGCGCGCAGCGGTCCGTGACGAAGGGACACGCGGTGCTGTATGCCTTCGACGCCAAAACCGGCGAGCAGCTGTATTCCAGCGGCGACGACATTAAGGACTGGTCGCATTTCGCCGGGATCACCGTAATCAACGGCCATGTCTACGCGGTCACCCACAACTCGACGGTCTACGCGTTCGGCTTTCCGGAGTAGCGCGGCCGGCAAAAATATTTTGGCCGGCGGTGTCGATTCCGCTGGTGGTCGTTCGTTTCACTGATGAAGGTCCGGGCGGTAAACAACGCCCCGGATCGAACGTGAATCGAAGGAGACGATCATGTCACAAACGACACAAACCTGCCTTGTTCCTCATCTTTGCTGCCGCAACGCCGCGGATGCAGTTGACTTCTACCGTAAGGCGTTCAACGCTGAAGTGCTCGGCGCGTTCAGCACGCCGGACGGCAAGCTCATGCACGGCGCCCTGAAAATCAACGGGGCCCAGTTCTTCCTGACCGAGGAGAATCCGGCCTGCGGCGCGCTGGGTCCGCAGTCGCTCGGCGGCAGCGCGGTGACGCTGCACCTGCACGTGCCTGATTGCGACGCAGTCTTTCAGCGCGCGGTTGACGCCGGGTGTCAGGTCGGCATGCCTCTGGAGAACATGTTCTGGGGCGACCGCTACGGGTTCGTAATCGACCCGTATGGACACAAGTGGGCGATCGCGACGACCATCAAGCAGGTCAAGCCGGAGGAGTTGCAGGCCGCCGTCGCATCGATGGGCGCCCGCTGAGCCGGGGCATTCTGATACATTGCTTCCGGAGGAGCGCCGGCGACCTCCTCCGGAGGTTTCATGCTCAGACCCATCCTTCCCGCGATGGTATGCGCTCTCGCACTCTCATGTGGGGCTCGCGCACAAAATGCGGATAAGCCTGACCTGACAAAGCAGCCCACGTTGTACGTGGTGGGATATGCGCACCTCGATACCGAGTGGCGCTGGGAGTATCCGCAGGTGATCGACGAGTACATTCGCCGCACCATGGAGGATAACTTCAGGCTGATCGATAAGTACCCGCACTACATTTTCAACTTCAGCGGGGCCAATCGATACCGCTTCATGAAGGAGTACTTCCCGGCCGATTACGCGAAGGTCAAAGCCTACGTGGACTCCGGCCGCTGGTTTCCCGCCGGCTCGTCGATTGAAGAGGGCGACGTTAACGCGCCGAGCGCCGAGGCGATCATCCGGCAGATCCTGTACGGCAATAACTGGTTTCGAAAAGAGCTCGGCAAGGCCAGCGCGGAGTACATGCTCCCCGACTGTTTCGGGTTTCCCGCCTCGCTGCCGACCATCCTCGCGCACGCCGGTGTGAAGGGATTCTCCACGCAGAAACTGGTGTGGGGATCATCGGCCGACGGTGGTGGGCCGGAGTCGCCGGAGAAAACGCCGGAAGGGACGCCTTTCGATGTTGGGGTTTGGGTGGGCCCGGATGGCGAGAGTGTGCTGGCGGGCATCAACCCCGGCAGTTATGACGGGGGAATCGACACAGATCTCAGCAAGCCGCTGCCTCCTCCGCCGCCCGACGCCGCGCTCACACAGGTCAATAAGGTGGTGCAGCCGCTGCGGGCAAAACTCGAAGCGCAGGAGCGCGCGCACCAGCCGTTCGATCCCGCCGAGCTGCGCCAGTACTTCACGCTTGATCAGGAGCAGCGGGCGCTTCAGAAGGGCCGTGAAGATGAGCTGTTCGATCGCTACCAGGGCGACTGGGCCGCGCGCGTGGAACACAACGGCAAGGTGACCGGCGTGTACACCGATTACCACTATTACGGGACGGGCGACATCGGAGGCGCGCCGAACGAGGAATCGGTGAAGGTGCTGGAAGCCATCGTCACGAAAGGGACGGCGTCCCTGCCTCCCGCCGGCGAGCCGGTGATCAACGTTGAGGGCGAGCCGAAGCCGACGTGGCCCGCGGTAAAGGTGGGTGACGGTCCTGTAAACGTGATTTCGTCGACGGCCGATCAGATGTTCCTCGACATCACACCGCAGGAAGCTGCCGCGCTGCCGCGCTTCACCGGCGAGATGGAGCTGACCAACCATTCGGCGGGATCTCTGACCTCGCAGGCGTATCAGAAACGGTGGCTGCGCAAAGAGGAACTGCTGGCCGACGCAGCGGAGAAGGCATCCGTCGCCGCGGAGTGGCTGGGAGCCCGGCCGTATCCTCTGGGGCGGCTGAACGACGCCTGGACACTGGTGATGGGCGGGCACTTCCATGACATCGCCGCAGGAACCGCCACACCGAAAGCGTATGAATACGCATGGAACGACGATGTCCTCGCCATGAACCAGTTCGCGGGCGTACTGCAGAACGCGACCGAGGCCGTCGCGGCCGGCATGGACACACGCGCGACGGCCATTCCGGTGATGGTGTTCAACCCTCTGAATGTGGTTCGCGAAGACGTGGTGGAAGCCACACTGCCGGGCGTGACGAATTCGGTTCGTGTGACTGGTCCTGATGGCAGGGAAGTGCCCGCGCAGATCTCTGAGGGCAAGCTACTGTTCCTGGCAAAAGCGCCGTCTGTCGGTTACGCGTTGTACGACGTTCAGCCCGGCGCGACGGCGGCCGAGTCGACACTGAAAATCTCCGACCGGTCACTCGAGAACCAGTATTACCGAGTCACGCTAAACGATGATGGCGACGTGGCCAGCATTTTTGACAAAGCTCTCGGCAAAGAGCTGCTGTCCGCGCCGGTGCGGCTGGCCATTTCCTATGACAATCCGAAGCAGTGGCCGGCCTGGAACATGGACTGGGACCAGGAGCAGGCGCCGCCCAAAGCCTACGTTGGTGGGCCGGCGCGAATACGGGTCATCGAGAAGGGGCCGGTGCGCGTTGCTGTCGAAGTCTCGCGCGAAACCGCCGGATCGAAATTCGTGCAGACCATACGGCTTGCGGCCGGCGATGCGGGGAAACGCGTGGAATTCGCAAACTCCGTGGACTGGAACACGCGCGAATCGAATCTGAAGGCGGTCTTTTCTCTCACAGCATCGAATCGCATGGCCACGTATAACTGGGATATCGGAACCATCGAGCGGCCCACCGCGGAGCCGAAGAAGTTCGAGGTCCCGTCGCACCAGTGGATCGATCTCACCGACATGTCCGGCGCGTTCGGCGCGACCATCCTCACCGATTGTAAGAACGGCTCTGACAAACGCACCGACAACACCATTCGGCTGACGCTGATCCGTACGCCGGGCGTGCGCGGCGGGTATCCCGATCAGGCAACCCAGGACCTGGGGCATCACGAGTTCGTGTTTGGGATTGCGGGGCACGCCGGTGACTGGCGCAAGGGCGAGACCGATTGGCAGGCGGAGCGCCTGAACCAGCCGCTGATTGGCTTCGCCACCGAGCAACATGCGGGCGCCCTGGGAAAGGAGTTCTCACTGCTGACCGTGAGCAGCCCGCGCATTCGCGTTATGGCGCTGAAAAAGGCGGAATTGACCGATGAAGTGGTGCTGCGCCTGGTGGAGGTCGATGGCCGCCCGCAGCCGGATGTACGCATCTCGTTGGCCGCACCCGTCACCGCGGCCCGGGAAGTGAACGGGCAGGAGCAGCCGATTGGACCGGCGCGAGTGAATGATGGCGTGCTGACCACATCATTCACAGCTTTTCAGCCTCGCACATTCGCACTGAAGCTCGGACCGCCGCCGGCGAAAGTTGCCGGAGTGCGCTCGATGCCTGTTGCTCTGAGGTACGATCTCGCGACCGGCACGAACGACGGGGCGAAGTCGGCTACCGGCTTCGATGGCCGCGGTAACGCGCTGCCCGCGGAGATGCTGCCGGGGCAGATCACGTTCAATGGCGTCGCCTTCCGACTTGCGCCCGGCAACACAGGCGCGCCGAACGCCGTCGTTCCCAAAGGCCAGACGATCACGCTGCCCGCGGGCTCATGGAATCGCATTTATCTTCTTGCGGCCGCCGCCGGAGGCGATCAGAAAGCGGCGTTCAATGTGGGCGGCAGGACCACGGAACTGAATATCGACGACTGGGGCGGCTTCATCGGCCAGTGGGACGACCGGGAATGGAAGGGCAAAGACATCTCCGTCCCGGCGGGAGGCGGCCAGCCGGCGCACACCGAGCACGACGATTACGCGGAGATGGTTGGCATACGGCCAGGATACATCAAGCGAGCGGATGTCGCCTGGTTTTCTACGCATCATCACAATGCGGCCGGAGCGAACGTCGCCTACTCGTATTCGTATCTGTTCGCATATCCGATGGACCTGCCCGGCGGCGCCAGGACGCTGCGCCTGCCTGAGAACGCGAATATCCGTATTCTGGCTATCTCCGTGGCTGAGGAGAATCCGGGGGTTCGTCCGGTCCAGCCCCTTTACGACATGCTTCCGGCAGCCGAGGGACGCGCATCACCAGAGTAAGTGCTCTGGGGAACTCGGGAGGGCGCCGCCCGTAGTATGTAGTCTATGGCCGCGCGCTGGCTCGAGTCGTTCGTTCAGGACCTTCGCTTTGGACTGCGAATGCTGGGACGCAGCCCCGGTTTTACCGCCATCGCGGCCTGTTCACTGGCGCTGGGCATTATGGCCACTACGGCCATGTACAGCGTTATCTACGCCTGCGTGATCGATCCCTTCCCGTATAAAGATGTGGACACGCTGATGAGCGTCAAAGTGGCCGATCCGTCACAGCGCAGCTGGGGTGTTTACCACAGCGTGGACGCCTTCCTCGAGATCGCCGAACGCAACACCATTTTCGAGGGCACGATGGGATCGACCATCAGTGACGTGAACTGGACGGGCGCCGGGGAGCCGCGGCGCCTGCGCGGGAATTACTGCACCACAAACACGTTCGACATCATGGGCGTTCCCCCGTTGCTGGGGCGCACCATCTACCCCAGCGATGGCGCACCCGCCGCCGTACCGGTGGCGGTGCTCGGCTACAAGTTCTGGCAGCGCGAATTCGGCGGCGATCCCAGCGTGCTCGGCCGCCAGATGCTGCTGAACGGCAAGATGCGCACGGTGGTCGGGGTCATGCCCCCGCGCTTCATGTGGCGAGGGGCGGACGTCTACCTCCCGCTGGTTCCGCGGCGAGGCCAGGCGGTGGAGGGTGTTCACGCCCTGCACCTGCTCGGACGTCTGAAACCCGGCATCACCGAAGCGCACGCCGAGGCCGATCTTCGACCCATCATTGCCGATCTGAAACGGCAGTTTCCGTCGGAGATACCGGATCACTGGCAGGTAAGGCTGCTCTCGTTCAAGGAGACGTTTCCCAGCGGCATTCGCGACGCGCTGTGGATCCTGTTCGGCGCGGTGGGGCTGCTGCTGCTCATCGCGTGCTCGAACGTCTCCAATCTGCTGCTGTCGCACGGCGCGGCCCGGCAGCGGGAGATCGCCGTACGCGCATCGCTGGGCGCGGGCCGGCTGCGAATCGTTCGGCAGCTCCTGACAGAAAATCTGGTGCTGGCGCTGTTTGCGGGTGCGCTGGGGGTCGCGCTGGCCTTCGGAGCGCTGAGGGGTATTCTTGCGCTCGTTCCGCCGGACACCATTCCTGACGAAGCGCACGTCGCAATCAACATGCCGGTGCTGATTTTCACGCTGGCCGTATCCGCGCTTACCTCGCTCCTGATCGGGCTGGCGCCCGCGCTTAAGGCCTCCGTGCAGGACCTCGCGACGCCATTAAAGGAGGCCGGACGAGGTCTGGCTGGCGGCCGCGGTTTCGCTACCTTCCGAAATGCGCTGGTTGTGGCCGAGGTCGCGCTCTCGCTGGTGCTGATGGTGGGAGCCACGCTCATGATCCGGACGCTGGTCGCCATGCAGGACGTCGATTTCGGTTACCGCGCTGACCAGGTGCTTACGCTTGAGGTCCCCCTGACGGAACAGCGCTACCCCACCTCCACAAAGCGTGCGGCTTTCTGGATGGACCTGCTGCGGCGCATCGACTCACTACCCGGCGTCATGGCGGCCGGTGTCAATACCGGGTTGCACCCGCTCGGCGGCTGGAGAATGACGGTTGAGGTGCCAGGCGCGGCGCCCGATACGCGTCCGGTGCTCTTCTATACGACGAACGAAGGATATGCGCGCGCCGTCGGGATTCCGCTCGTGACGGGCCGTTTTTTCACCGAGGCGGAAACGGCGACGGTCCAGCACCTCGCGCTCGTGAATCAGACGTTCACGCGCCGCTATTTTGGCTCAGCTGACCCGGTCGGCCGTGCGGTCGACATCCCGTCCCTGAAAGATGAACCGTTCAAACTTGCCGACGACTCCTTCCGGATCATCGGCGTTGTCCGTGACACGCTGAATACCGGCCTTCGCGGCAATGTCATGCCTGAGGTGTATGTGCCCTTCACCATCGGCGCGATGCCCGATGCTCTCGTCGTAAGAACGGCCATGCCGCCGATGACCATGGCGAACGCCGTGCGGCAGCAGGTGTACGCGATCGATAAAGACCAGCCCATCCGTGAAGAAATGAGCATGGCCACGGTTCTGGATAAGTGGGTGTACTCCGGACCACGGTTCAACCTCGTGTTGTTATCCGTATTCGCGGGGCTGGGGCTGACACTTGCGGCCGTCGGCGTTTACGGCGTTATCTCCAGCTTTGTTTCGCAGCAGACTCGGGAGATCGGGATCCGGATCGCCCTTGGCGCTGAGTTTCGCGACGTCGCCGGCATGGTGCTCAGCAACGGCATACGGCTCATTGGGGCGGGGATCGCAGTGGGGTTGCTCGCCAGCGCCGCCGCGACACGCTTGATCGAGCGTCAGATTTGGAACGTGTCGCCGTTCGACCCAGTGTCGTTCGCCGCGACATCTGTCGTACTCCTGGTGGTGGGCCTTATCGCCTGCTACTGGCCCGCACGCCGTGCCGCGAATGTCGACCCTATCACCGCGCTCCGGCAGGAATAGCCCAGCAGTGGATGGAATAAGAATTTTCTGAACACTTCAACGGCGCGCGAAGTGTAGCCAGCGCTACTACCGTTGAATGATTCTTATTGTCTCGATTTACTAATCGTTTTATACTAGCCCCAACAGCTCAGGCGGTACTGTAACCCGCGTCACAGCGGGCGAGTAGTGATGATCTTCCAAAGGAGTCTCACATGAATCTCCGTTGCATCGCTGAGGTCCTGCGCACACGCATCCTGATCCCTGTAATTGCTATTGGCATGCTTGGGGCGCTCATGCCGCATGCCATTGCTCAGGCGCTGCAGGGCATTACCGGCACGGTTACTGATCAGACCGGGGCGGTGGTCCCGAACGCAACCGTCACCGCAAAGAATGATGCCACGGGGGTCTCGAAGACGGCGACCACGAACACCGCGGGATCGTACCAGTTCAACGATCTTCTTCCCGGAACGTACACGGTGCGGATCGAGATGCAGGGCTTCCAAACCTCCGTGCACAACGGAGTGGGTGTCGAGGTGGCGAAGATCTCTACCGTGGATGCCGTACTGACGGCCGGGTCGACGACGCAGAGCGTCGAGGTGAAGGAAGCCGTCATTGCTCTCGATACCACGCAGCCGGAACTAGGCACGACCTTGGAGAACAAAGTGGTGCAGGAGTTGCCCAACGAGGTTACCGGAGGACGCGGACGGCAGATCGACAATTTCGTATTCCTCGCGCCCGGCGTGACCGGCGGCACGTTCAGCAAACGCATCAATGGCGGCGTCGACTTCGAGAACGAAGTCGTATTCAACGGTGTTCCGATGGCGCAGTCCGAAACGCAGGGTTTCCAGACCATCTGGAACCCGCCGTTCGAGCTGGTGAACCAGTATGACGTGCTTCGCTCTTCCTTCTCGGCGCAGTACGGGCTGGCCCAGGGAGTGGTGACTTACAACACCAAATCGGGCACGAATGAATTCCATGGGGATGCGTTCGAGATCATCCGCAACGACTTCTTCGATGCGCGGGGAGCCTACAATGCGACCACGCCCATCGACAAAGAGCACAACTACGGGTTCAGTTTTGGCGGGCCGGTCTGGATCCCGAAAGTCTACAACGGAAAGAACCGGACCTTCTTCTGGCTGAGCTTCGAGTGGTATCGGCAGGACAACACAGACACGAGCTTCGTATCCCTGCCCACCGCCGCGGAGAAGGCCGGTAATTTCAATGGGGTGGCCACGATTTACGATCCGCGAACCGGTCAGCCGTTTGCCGGCGATATCATCCCTACCAACCGCTTCAGCGCGGCCTCACAGCAGTTGCTGCAATATCTGCCGGATCCCAGTTTGCCGGGGTATGAGAACAACCAGCAGTCTCTCCGTGGCGTGATTCCCACCCGCCAGAATCCGTGGGGCTTCACGATAGACCACAACCTGACCGATACGCAGTCGCTGCACTGGACCATGTGGCGCGACAAATGGACCTCTTACGGCACGGAGACGGGCTCCCGCTTCCCCACGAGCAACCCCCTGACCAGCAATATCTATCAGCCCGATCTGGGAACGGTGTTCCTGCTGAACTACGCCAACGCGATCACGCCGCACCTGGTGATGACTGTCGGGGCGAGCTGGCTCGGCGAGCTGAACGACCAGATCAGCCAGCGCGGGACAAAGCTCGACTTCGGACCGGCGCCCCTGGCTCCCCAGGTCCCCGGTATCAGATTTTCGGGGCCGCTGAATCCTTCCGATCTGGGTTCACCATGGATCGAATCGATCAACCGTAAGCTGGGCATTGTCCTGGATAATAACTGGCAGTGGGTGCACGGGAAACACACGTTCAATATTGGCGGTGAGATCCGACGGACGTACCAGGATGACAACGAGTGCCAGCAGTGCGCTGGAAACTTCGTCTTCAGCAACAACCAGACGGCTCAGCCCGGGACCCTGGCCGGGGGCAACGCGTTCGCCAGTTTTCTGCTCGGCGAGGTGGACAGCGCCTCCCGCATCGGCTCGCAGGAGGAGCGGCTGCGGAACAAGGACTTCTCGTTCTACACGCAGGATGACTGGAAGCTGACTCAGCGGCTGACCGTCAATCTTGGCGTTCGCTGGGACATCATGGTGCCCTTCACCGCCGTAGGGAACTACATCGTCTACTTCGATTCGAAGATTCCCAATCCGGCGGCCGGTGGGATTCTCGGGGCAGCGACGAAGTTCGGCAACTGCTCGGGATGCGCCGGGATCGATCGCGCGGCCATTCACTGGGGACACATCAGCCCGCGCGGGGGATTCTCGTACGAGCTGAACGACAAGACCGTGCTGCAAGGCGGCTTCTCGTGGAACTACCTGGACGGCGGCGCTTACGAGTACGGCACCAGCAAGGTCGCGGTGAACTACGGCAACCTGTTGCTGGGCTCGTTCTCTCGCGCCTCCACAGGGTCGACGACGGCGGGCTTTGGCAACTGGGACACGAACACGGCGCCGTTCCCGGCGCCGCTGCCGTTCAGTCCAGGACTGGGCGTCGGAAGCTTCATCAACGCGTTTAACCCAAGCCAGGACGGTGTCGCGCCCTATGACGTCGTCTGGAGTGTCGGCGTACAGCGCGAACTCCCTTATAACATGTTGTTTTCAGGCTTCTACACGGGCAATCGCGCGATCCATCTTCCGGCGCAGCTCAACGTCATCAATCAGCTCAACCCGGCTTACCTGAGCCTGGGCAGCCTGCTGGGCGAAAACATTCTCTCGCCGGGAGCGATCGCAGCCGGCATCCAGCAGCCGTTCCCGGGTTTTGCGGCGCTCTACGGATCCAGCGCAACGGTGCTTCAGGCACTGCGGCCCTATCCGCAGTATTCAGGCGGTAGCGGCGGAATTTTCGACAATTTCGACGACAACGGCGCCTCGCTGTATAACGCGATGCAGCTCACACTGGAGAAGCGCTACACCAACGGCCTGAGCTTCCTCCTTTCGTATAACCTCTCGAAGATGATGTCCAACACCAATTCGGGATTCACATCATTCGCGGCGAATTCACTCAACAAGACTAATCAGAAGGCCGAGTGGTCCATCGACAACAACGACCAGACCAATATGATCAATATCGCCGGCACCTACGAGCTGCCCTTCGGCAAGGGGCGGCCGTACATGAATCGTGGTGGTATCGCAAACGCGGTTCTGGGCGGCTGGCAGATTAGTCCGCTGCTCCAGTACGCGACGGGTACTCCGCTATGGAGCGGCACGGGCGGCTCGGTGTATGTTGCCGGTGACCCGCTCGGCAACGCCTGCGCGCCCTGCAATCGCGCCAATGTTGTCTCGAACAGCAACATGATGTTCTCGTATAACAACGTGTACAAAGGCCTTCCGGTGATTAATGCGAAGGACTTCAGCGACCCAGGTCCGTGGGTGCTCGGAAATGCGCCGCGCGTCCTCGGCCAGTTGCGGAATCCATGGGGCATGAACGAGAACGTTGCCATGGCTAAGTACTTCGCCATTGGGGAACGCGTGAGGCTCAAGCTCGAGGTGGAGTACTTTAACGTTCTGAACCGCGTAATATTCGGCGGCCCGAACCTGAACTTCAACGATCCCAACTTCGGCCTGGTGATCAACAGCCAGGCGAATACGCAACGGCAGGGCCAGGCCCACTTTGCGATAACGTTCTAAGTTACTGCCGATCGTCAGTCGAATGCGCGGCGGTGAGCGCGGAGTAACGGTCCGCCTCCTGCCGCGCTTTGTCTTCCAGCCCCTGCTTTCGATACACCTGTGACAGCATGAACCGGACGGGCGGATCGTTGGGCGCCAGCTCCACGCATTTCTCGAGTTCGGCCTGCGCCTTCTTCATCATGTTCAGGTGCAGAAAAGCTTTGCCGAGCTCGCGGTGGACGCGCATGTCCTGAGGCGCAATCTTTTCCGCTTCGAGCAGGTACTGAAGAGCCTCGCCGGCGCGATGGGAGTCGACGATGAGGCTCCCGAGATCCAGGTATGGACCGGCGTCGCGTGTTGCCGCGCCGGCCTGCCATGAGATTGCGTTGCGGTAAGCCGCCATCGCTTCCTCTTTGCGGCCCAATCCCTCGTACGAGAGGCCGAGGTTATCCGCTGCTTTTACGTTCTTCGGCTGGAGCTTCAGACAGCGGTTGAAGATATCGATCGCTTCCTGGAAGCGGTTTTCATTGTATTTGGTGCGGCCGAGGTAGTAAAGCGCCTGGAAATTCTTCGGGTCCCATTCGACCGCTTTGCTGAACCACTTGTCGGCATCCGTGTAGTCGTGCAGCAGCACATAGTCTCCGCCTACAGCCTCCAGATTCACCGCGCTCGGCGTACGAAACTTTGCGCCTTCGGTGTATTCGGCCAGCGAGGCTTTGGCGTCCTGCTGTTTGAAGAAGATGTAACCGAGCAGGAAGTGTGCGTCGGCGGAGTTGCGGTTGGTCTCCAGGTACCGGCGCACGATTTCGGCCGCATCGGCGAGGTTGCCCATTTCAACCAGGGAGCGGGCCCGTGTGAGCGGCGCGTCCGAGGTGGAATGGCTTCCGGTAAGTTCGGCGTATCGGGCAGCTTCAGCTTCGGCTCGGTCTTTCAGGCCGGCGGCGCGGTACGCCTGTGAAAGCAGGTAGCGCGTGGCAGGATCGTTTGGGTCGATTTCCTCGGCCTTCTGCAGTTCGCGCTCGGCATCCACCTGCTGCCGGGCCATCATGTACGCCAGGCCCAGCTCGCGGTGCGACCTTATGTCCTCCGGCGCGAGGTCGGTCGCTTTCGTCAGGTAAGGAATGGCTTCCGCGGCGCGATTGCCGGAGGCCAGAAAGGTCCCCAGAACAAGATACGGTTCGGCCGTGGTGGCCTGGGCGACGGCGGCCCGGTATTGCTCTTCGGCATCTTTGTTTCTGCCAAGCTTTTCGTACGCGAGCCCAAGATACTCCTGCACGCGGGCGTTGCCGGGCGCGAGTTTCAGAGATTGCGAGAGAAACTGCGCGGCCTCGTCGAATCGCTTCTCGTTGTATCGCGTGCGCCCGAGAAAGTACAGCGCCAGAGCGTTCTGACGGTTTTTGTTCAGAGACTCGGTAAGCCACTTGTCGGCCGAAGCGTAATCTTCGAGGAGAAAGTAGTCACAGCCCATCACCTCGAGCTCCGTCGCGCCCGGCGGGCGATAGCGGGCCCCTTCGGCATATTCCGCCAGCGACGGCTTCGGGTTGTTTTCCTTGAAAAGGATGTAGCCGAGCAGGTAATGTCCCTCGGGAGAAGTCGCGTGGGTGTGGAGGTACTGCCGAACGGCTGTTTCGGCCTCGAGCACGTGGCCGGCATCGAGTAGGGACTGGGCCTGAGCCAGGTCCGCGGTCTGGGCGTGTGCAGTGAACCACAGCGCTGCGATCATGCAGCCCCAGGACCTGCTCCACTTACCTGCAGAGGTCATTTCGGTTCGTCCACCGTCACCATTCGATCCGCCGGCACATTGCTCAGGGATTGCGTTTTCCCGCTGGGCCACTGGATTTCGATCTTCGCAGCGGCCGCGTTTTCGCCGAGCCCGAAGTGTACGCGTTTATCGCTCGAGGAAAGATAGCTGCCCGCCGTTGTCACCGTAGCGTACTGCTCGCCGGTTGCGGTCGTCAACTTTACTCCCGCGCCGATCGCGTCGCGATTGCTCTTGTGACCGACAAGCAGCAGGGTCAGCCAGTGGTTCTGGGTACGGGTCTCGTTGTGAAGGATATGCAGGGGTCCGCCATTTGTCGTCACAACGGCGTCGATTCGGCCGTCGTTGTCGATATCGCCGACTGCCAGGCCGCGCCCAATCCAGGCCTGTTGAAACACGGCGCCCGACTGCGCCGAAACATCCTCAAAGTCCTTCGCCGTGTTCCGCAGCAGCAACATGGGTTCGCGATAGTGCAGCTGCGGGAACTGCTGCTCGATCGTGTCGAGATCGTGGCCCTGGGCGATGAGCAGGTCCTTCCAGCCGTCGTTGTCGAAATCGAGGAATCGCAGTCCCCAGCCGGAATGCAGCAGGGTGATGCGGCCGAGGCTCAGCGCCTGCGTCACGTAATTGAAGCTGCCGTCGTGTTCGTTGTGGAACAGCGCGTACTTCTGGTTGGCAAGATCGTCCACCACGATATCCGGCCAGCCGTCGTTGTCATAATCCGCAAAATCCGTGCCCATGCCCGCGAAAGTCTGACCATCGGCGTCGGCCGCGATCATTGCCGTAAGGCCATTCTCCTCGAATGTGCCGTTGCCCTTGTTGTGATAGAGAAACTGCAACATGGAGTCGTTCGCCACGAAGAGGTCGATGTGGCCATCGCGATCATAATCGGCAATGGAGATGCCCAGCCCTTTGCCCGGCTTCGCGATTCCGGTGCGATCGGCAACTTCGGTGAACCGTCCGTTGCCGTTGTTATGAAACACCAGCGGCTTCGCCGGCTGAAACACGTCCGGATGGCAGTACGAGCGCTGGCCGTTCTTCCGTTCGCCGCAGTAGATGTCGTCGAAATCCCACGTAAGGTATCGGAGCACTACCAGATCGAGCAGCCCGTCATTGTCGAGGTCGACCCAGGCGGCGCTCGTTGACCAGCCGCTGCCGCCAACCCCCGCTGTCGTGGTCACATCGGTGAAGGTCCCATTGCCGTTGTTGTGATACAGCTTGTTCCCGCCGTACGCGGTGACGTAGAGGTCTTCGTAGCCGTCGTTATCGTAATCGCCGGCGGCTACCCCCATGCCGTACCCAGCCCCCTGCAGGCCCGCTCTCTCCGTGACGTCCTCGAACGTCCCGTCTGCTTTCTGGTGGTACAGGCGATTCCAGGCTGCCGGCCCGTTCTTCTGAGGAATCGTCCCCTTTGGAGTGGGATCGGCGAGGGGGGCGCCGTTGACCACGAACAGATCAAGCCGGCCGTCGTTGTCAGAATCGAACAGGGCCACGCCGGACCCCATGGTCTCGATCAGGTATTTCTTCGTAGTATGGGAGGAAAGTCCCTGAAAATGAACGCCGGACGCAGCGGTAATATCTGTGAAGTTGCCAGCATGTATGCCGGCTTTCAACGTGTCCGCGGCGCGGGGCGTCAACAGCAGGAGTGACAGGACCCAAAAACGGAGAGCTTTCAATTCACTTCGGCTCCTCGATGGTCACGTATCGATTCGGTGCGGGGCCCGTCAGCGTCTGCACTGTCCGGCGCGGCCATTTGATCGTAATGCGATCCACTTTCGCGCAGGCGCCGAGGCCGAAGTGGAGCCGCGGGTCGTTTCTGGAGATATAGCTGCCGCCGCTGCGGACCTCCGCACTCTGCGTGGCTCCACACGCCTGGATCGTAACCTGCGCGCCGACTGCATCGCGATTACTTGTCGTGCCGCGGAGCGTGAGGCCGAGCCACGAGCCAGATGTCGCGGTATCGTTTCGGAGCAGAACCGGCGCGCCGGCGATGGGCAGCACCACCAGGTCCGGACGGCCATCGTTGTTGAAATCGCCAACCGCCGCTCCCCGATAGGAAGCGCTGGCGACTGCCGGAAAGGAATAGACAAGGCCGGTTTTACTTGCCGTGCCGTGAAATATCGCAACTCGTTCGAGATAATCCTTGTCTGTCGGGTAGACGTGGCCATTTGCGGTCCAGAGATCCTGTTCCGCCGCGTTTGCGAAATCGGTGAACCCGCAGGCCCATCCGAAGTAATTTGCGGTAAACCGCGCCAGACCGGCGGCCGATGCGATGTCCTCGTAAACGCCCGGGCTGCTTTCCTGAAAAAGCGGAAAATAATCCTTATTGAAAGTGGTCGTGAGCAGATCGAGATGCCCGCTGTGCCCGTACTCGCCCACGGCCACGCCCATGTTGGACTGCACGCGGCCGTCGGCATTGAACGCCACGCCGTGGTCCAGCGCCGCTTCGCGGAATGTTCCGTCAGCCTGGTTGAGGAACAGATAGTTCGGATCGGAGTCGTTGGCCACAAAGATGTCCAGCCGGCCGTCGTGATTGAAATCGCCGGTGACCGCGGTGAAGCCGTGCGCCGGGGGAGCGGCTGCAATACCGGAGGACCGGCTGATGTCGGTAAATGTACCGTCGCCGTTGTTGCGGTAGAGCACGCTGGTCGCGCCGGTCAGCCCGATGGGACCGCAGAACACGTGCTGGCCCTGATAGTCGCACACCGGCGGGGCCTTATCGAACGCCAGCGAATGCAGGTCCACGTAACCGGTGATGAAGAGATCGAGTCTGCCGTCGCCATCGAAATCGCCGAACGCGCTGCCGGTATGCCAGGCGATGTTCCGGCTCAGTCCGGCGGCCTGACTCACATCGGTAAACGTCCCGTCGCCGTTGTTGCGATAGAGAAGATCCCGGCCGATGGTCGTGATCAGGATATCGGAGAAGCCGTCGTTATCGTAATCAGCCGCGTTCGCCCCGGTTCCCCAGTAAGGATTCGCGAGTCCCGCTTTGGCGGTAACGTCTTCGAAGCTTCCGTTGCCGAGGTTGCGATAGAGGTAAACCCCGCCCGCGACGGGGGCCGGTTTCATGCCGGACAGCACAGCGCGCAGTCGATCCATCGTGCCGCCGTTGACGATGAGCAAGTCCATGAGGCCGTCGTTGTCGTAGTCGAGCCAGGCGACGCCGCTGCCGTTCGCCTCCGGAATCCATCGCTTCTCGGGTCCGCCACAGCGCATCTCAGCGTGAAGGCCGGCAGCCGCAGCCACATCAGTGAAGGCCAGGTATTGATCGGGGTTGCCCTGGACGAACGCCATGGAGCCGAGGCACAGGGCGGCGACGGCGTACTTCAACATGTGTTCCGATATTTTCCCCTGCGTCCGCAACCGAGGCTTATATTGTAACCATGACTTATTTGGCCCGTTTCGCCCTGGCGGCGCTCGCCACGGCCGGGCTCATGCGTTCACAAACGCCAGAGGACGGTCGAGTAGAGGCGCTGCATGGGCAGGCGCACGCGGCCGAGGCCGCCGGCGATCTGGCGGGCGCAATCGGTAAATATCAGGAAATTCTTCGCATCGAACCGCGGCTGGCACCAGCCTGGAACAATCTTGGCGCGCTCTATTTCAAGCAGGGCCGCTTTCGCGAGGCGTGTGACGCGCTGGAGCGCGGGCTGCGCCTTGACCCGGGCATGAGTTCCGCGTCGGCGCTGCTGGGCATCGCGCTGTTCCAGATGGCCGATTACCAGAAGGCCCGCGCGCCGCTGGAGGCCGCGGTGAAAGCCAACCCCGAGGACATCAATGCCCAGTTCTATCTGGTCAACGATTTGACGCGGCTGGCCGAGTTCGAGTCGGCCGCCAATCATTTGCGGCAGATCCTGAAGGCCCAGCCGCAGAACCAGCATGCATGGTATCTGCTCGGCAAGGTATACATGCAGCTTTCGCAGCAGGCCCTGGGACGGGTCAACGACATCGATCCGAACTCCGTTTGGTCGCACGAGGTTTCGGCGGAGTTGATGGAAAGCATGAAAAACTATGACGGCGCGATCGTGGAATGGAAGAAGGCCATCGATGCGGCGCCGAAACAGCCGGGCGTGCACTTCAAACTGGGCGACCTGTACTGGAGCCTTTCGCAGTGGGACAACGCCGCGGAGCAGTTCCGGTTGGAGCAGCAGATCGACCCGCGTAATTGCATGGTCGACTGGAAGCTCGGCGATATTCTGATGCGGCAGAACCAGGAGCCGGAGCAGGCCCTCGCGCGCGAGGACAAAGCTCTCGCCGCGTGTCCGGGACTGATGGAGGCGCGCTCCGATCGGGCCCGTCTGCTGTTGAACCTGCACCGCGAGCCGGAAGCAATCACCGAGCTCAGAGAGGTGGAGAAGACCGATCCGAACGAGCCGGGAACGCACTATCTGCTCGCTCAGGCATACCGCGCCACCGGCCACTCCCAGCAGGCGCAGGACGAAATGAAGCGCTTCGCCGAACTGGAAGCGAAGGCCCGAGCGGCCACCGCGGAACGCGCGCAGGAAGTGATTCGCGAGAGCCAGTCGGCGAAGCAGTAGCGCCGCGTGGTATTCAATGCATGCTGATCGTGGTGCTCAGCTGCGGAGCATGCGCCTCCAGCGGCGCTGAAAGTGTTTCGGTTTTCCACACCATCGTGGCGCCCGCCTCCAGCCTGGCCGATTTGCTGTCGAAGTGGAGTTCGGCCACGCCAGGAATCGCTGGGATCGTCGGCTGCACGCCGGCCGGCGCCGTCGCCAGTTGCGCGTAAAACGGCGCCCATCCGGCGGTGGTCTGCACTCGGTCGAGTTCGAGCAGCACCGCATTTTCTCCACGGCGCAGCCGCAGATGACCCTCGACAGGCGCGCCGCGGGCGATGATCTCGCGCCCTCTCAGCAGCACGGGTTCGGCCACGCGTGCTGTGATTACATCGTTCTCCGCCGCCGCTTCGGCGCTCACTGGTGAAAGAAGCGCCACGGTGACATCCAGACCGGCTGGCACTCTGATCCTGCCGCCGTTTCCCTCAGCAGCGGCGCCTGCGGCCGCCGCATCGAACGAGACCGTCGATTCGGCTCCAAACGCGCGGCAGTGATCGAAGAAGATTCTGCTAACGCGCTGAATACCGGAGCTTTCGTGTACGTTGACCTGAGCTGTCTCGGGCAGGAGAACACGCCGGCCCGCGATCGTCTCCGGCTCATAGTCGACGATCGCGCTCAGGCTTTTCAGATGCAGATTGACAGGAATCTCGACGGCGTGCACCTCGACACGGCGGAGCGTCAGCGTCGCGTCGTCCACCATGAAAAATCCTTCCTCCCCCGCGCGGCCCGCGAGTTTGCCGTATTCGATAGACCAGTCGGAGGCGCCCGGCAGGCTGCGGAAATCGTACCGGCGCACGGATTCGCCGTTCAGCGTTTCCTCGCCGGCCGGTTTGACATCCAGGTCGTTGCCCGCGATAACCGCCCGCGCCATCGAACCGAACAGCCCGGTGGTGCTGAACGCGTAACCGAGAAGGTCGGCGCTGTTACCGGCGAAGTGCTTGCCATCGGCCTCGGCATAGATCTCCCTGCCGTCGGCCACGGCCACCTCCACGCGCCTTGTGTTCACGTCGTGCAGCTTCCCGCGCGTGTCGACCTCGGCGCGTGAAACGGTTTCGAGACAGGTATGATCGGGGGTGCGCGCCAGCAGCGGTGCGTTGTGCTCACGAATCGACGCCATGGACGCAGCGGATGCGGCCACCCGCGGGCTGGCCGGTTGCATGACGGCTGTGCCGGGCTCCATCCGTGCCCGAAGCTGCGCCAGCTGATTCCGCGCGGCCGCTGCGTTCGGCCCCTGCGGCGATTCCTGAATATAACTTGCGAGATGGCTCGCCGCCCCTGTAATGTCATCCTTGCCGTAAAGAACCGTGCCAAGAGCGAACTCGAGTTCGGGATACTGGCGATCGGCGTCCAGTCTGAGTCCGGCGCGGGCGCTGCGCTCCGCGGCTTCGGGATGCTGCAGGGCCATGTTCGCCAGGGCGGCCAAGGCCCAGGCATTGGGAAAGGCCGCGGGGTCGAGATCGACGGCCCTTTGGGAATGATCCAGGCTATGCTGCCAATCACCCTGCGCGGCTTCAAGGGCCGCGGCGCGAATGAACGGCAGCGCGAAGTTCGCGTCGGCGCGCATGGCTTGGGTGAACGATCTCTCCGCGCCGGCGCTGTCGCCATTGCTCTGCTGGAGCACCCCGAGCGTGAGCCACGCAGAAGCGTATGCCGGGCACTCCGCTGTGATTCGCGCCAGCGAGGCGATGGCTTTCGACCAGTGCTGTTTCGCGGCTTCGTCCAATGCTTTGCGATATTCGTTCCGCTGGCCCTTGCTCGCCTGGGTGTCGGCGGTGCTGGCAAGTCCTTTTGCTGCTGGTGAAAATGGCTGGAGCACCACTTTCCCGAGCTTCATTCCGGATTTCTCGTTGATGCCGGTGATATCTTTCGGCTGCGAACGATATCCGTCCAGCACAGCCTGGAGGCTGCAGTGCGCCCCGGCAGCCGCATTGCCGAAAAGCGCCGGATTCACAGTGAAATGGCCCTTGGAATCGGCGACTGCAACGAAGACTCGAGCGCCGTTGCAACCGCCGTAGATCTCGACCAGCTCATTCGGCGGCGAGCCGTCCTCGAGCGTCACCTGACCAGTGACGATCGCGGCAGCCGGTGATATCTGATCGGTGCGGAGATTGCCGCTGGAGTCTCTGGTGTCCGACTGTGGAACGGAGCGGTGCATCGTGGACTGGCCGAGCGCGTGGCAGCAGCCGAGAACGATGGCGAGCATCGTGAGCAGCCTGTGGCGGCCCGCAATCATATGTAACAGCGTATCGCCGGTAGACAGGACCCGCGTGACGTCGCGCCCTCCGGTTCATCATCATCTCCGATGCCGGCGATAGCGGCCGCGGTGACGATTGAGCAGATCTGTGCCGTAGGAAGATTACCAGCGTCAATCGGCTGAAATGTTGATGGGCGGTGGCGGAGAGAGAGGGATTCGAACCCTCGATAGAGTTTCCCCTATACACGCTTTCCAAGCGTGCGCCTTCAACCACTCGGCCATCTCTCCGGAAGCGTGCTCGATCGAGCAGTCCCAGTTTAGCAAACGCCTCCAACTATGCTGGCAGAGGATTTCGATGCGTGAGATGGAGTTGGCTCGCAGTTGCCTTCCCCGAAACTGCTGTTGCTCTCGGGAGAAATTCAGGAGCTGTGAGTGGTTCTTTGCTGGAGCTGGCGGAGGGATTTGAACCCCCGACCGTCTGATTACAAATCAGATGCTCTACCAACTGAGCTACGCCAGCCCGCATGCGCCGGGGCGCTTGCTCTACCGATCTTAACAGACCACCCGCTCCCCCGCCGCTGCAATATAATCTGAGCTTCCCGTGCCTGCCCCGAACCAGAACGGCGATGTCCGCATCGGATTATTCGGCATCGGACTCGATGCCTACTGGCCGCAATTTCCCGGCCTCGAAGAACGGCTCAAAGGCTATGTCCAGCACGTTGCGACAAAGCTTGCGCGGCCGGGCATTCAGGTCGTGAACCTCGGGCTCATCGATAATCCCGCGAAGGCCGTCGAAGCGGGCCACGAACTGCGGCGCGCCGACGTGGATCTCGTATTCCTCCACGTCACCACATACGCGCTCTCGTCTACCGTGCTGCCCGTCGTCCGCCGCTGTGGGGCGCCGGTCATTGTGCTCAGCCTTTCGCCGGGAGCAGCGATCGACTACGCCCAATTTAACGCCCTGCGTGATCGCGGCCGCATGACGGGCGAGTGGCTGGCGTGGTGCCAGGCCTGCCCTCTCCCGGAGATTGCCAACGTGTTCCAGCGCTGCGGCGTATCTTTCTTTCAAGTCACGGGCATGCTCGACGATGACCCTGTTGCCTGGAATGAGGTGGACGCCTGGCTCGCCGCCGCGCACGTCGCGCATGTCATGCAGCACAACCGGCTCGGCGTGCTGGGCCATTATTACGGCGGCATGCTCGACGTCTATTCCGATCTCACCCTCCAGTCCGCCGTTTTCGGAACGCAGATCGACCTGCTCGAAATGGACGAATTAGCCGGACTTCGGG
>DASRCB010000071.1:0-31130 GCA_035653295.1 Bryobacteraceae bacterium | reverse complement strand
CGATTCGGCCGGAATCGCGGTCCTGAACGGAGATAGTCATCTGGCGATTCGCCGCGCTTCCGGGAAACTGCGCAATCTGGAAGACACCATCCGCATCAACCCTGTTGACGGCCCTTACGGCATCGGCCACACCCGCTGGGCGACGCATGGACGCCCCACCGAAGAGAACGCGCACCCCCATCGCGACTGCACCGGCGACATCGTGGTGGTGCACAACGGCATCGTCGAAAACTACCTCGGATTGAAGCAGCAGCTGCAGCTGGAAGGGCACCGCTTCGTCACCGAGACGGACACGGAAGTCATCGCCCACCTGATCGAGAAGTATTACGAGGGCCATCTGGAAGACGCTGTGCGCCGAGCCGTAAAGCAGATTTCCGGGGTCTTCGCTCTCGCCATCATCGCCAGTTCCGATCCGAACAAAATCGTGGCCGTGCGTTCCGGACCGCCGGTGGTCATCGGGCTGGGCGAAGGCGAGTATTTCGTGGCCTCCGATGTGCCCGCGATTCTGAGCCACACCCGCGACATGTTCTTTCTCAGCGACGGCGACATGGCCGTCCTCACGCCCGACGGAGTCCACCTGACCGACTTCAACGGCAAGCCCATCAAGCGGCAGGTCTCGCACATTCTGTGGGACCCCATCATGGCCGAAAAGGGCGGCTACAAGCACTTCATGCTCAAGGAAATCTTCGAGCAGCCGCGGGCGGTTCGCGACACCATGCTGGGCCGCGTCGGGCAGGAATCGGGACGCGTGTTCCTGGACGAGATGGACATCGGCCCTAAGGATTTCAAAGCCTTTCGTCAGATGCGGCTGATCGCCTGTGGCACCAGCTGGCACGCGGCGCTTGCCGGGAAGTTCATGATCGAGAAGCTGGCGCGCATTCCGGTCGAGGTGGACTACGGCAGCGAGTTTCGCTATCGCGACCCGATCGTGCCGGAGGACACGCTCACGGTAGTCATTTCGCAGTCCGGCGAGACCGCCGACACTCTGGCCGCGCAGCGCGAAGCGAAACAGAAGGGCTCCAAAACGCTGGCCATCTGTAACGTCGTGGGCGCGATGATCACGCGCGAAGCCGCCGGCACGCTGCTCACGCACGCCGGACCGGAGATCGGCGTGGCCTCCACGAAGGCGTTCACCTGCCAGCTCACGGCCCTCTTCATACTTGCGATGTACCTCGGCCAGGCGCGCGAGACGCTCTCGCCCGAGTTGTCGCGGCGCCTGGTGCAGGAACTGGTGCGCGTGCCGGGGAAGCTGGAATCGATTCTCGACCACGACAGTATCTACGACGAGCTGGTGAAGACCCTTTTTCGCGCCACCGACTTCCTGTTTCTCGGCCGCGGCATCCACTTCCCCATCGCGCTCGAGGGCGCGCTGAAGCTGAAGGAGATCTCCTACATCCACGCCGAAGGGTACCCCGCGGGCGAGATGAAGCACGGCCCCAACGCACTGATCGACGAGAATCTGCCAGTGGTGGTGCTGGCCACGCGAGACCCCGAAAGCGAGGACAGCCGCATTCGTTACGAGAAGACGCTGTCCAACATCCAGGAAGTGAAGGCGCGCAGCGGCATCGTGATCGCAGTGGTTTGCCCGCAGGACGTGGCGGAGGTATCGAAGCTGGCCGACCACATCATCGAGATCCCCGCCACCGATGAAATGCTGCTGCCCATCCTGGAGATCGTGCCCTTGCAGCTGCTCGCTTACCACATCGCCGTGCGGCGTGGATGCGACGTTGATCAGCCCCGCAATCTGGCCAAGAGCGTGACCGTCGAGTGAGCCTGCGCCAGGCCACGCACCAGCTCACCATCTCCACGCGCGGCAAAGGCCTGTACAATTTCACCCGCGAAATCGAGCGCTGGCTGGCCCCTCTGAAGATTCAAACCGGACTGCTCACTGCTTTCTGCCGGCACACCTCGGCTTCGCTGGTGATTCAGGAGAACGCCGATCCCGACGTCACTGCCGATATGGCCGATTTCTTCGAGCGGCTCGTTCCCGAGGAGCCCGGCCATTATCGGCATACCGCAGAAGGGCTGGACGACATGACCTCGCACATCCGCACCGCGCTCACCAACGCGCAGCTGAGTATTCCGATCCATGAAGGCGAGCTGGCCCTGGGAACCTGGCAGGGAGTGTATCTCTTCGAGCACCGGCGCGTGGCGCATCGCAGGTCTGTGGTGCTGCACGTTATCGGCGAATAACAACTTTCACTCAGGCTTTCTCTCCCCCGGCCCGGCGTATTCCAGCCGCAGCCCCCAATCCGCATCGCTCGGGAACGGAGGCAGCGTGATAATACCGATGTTATTCGCCTCCAGGATGCCCGCATCCACCCACGTCCCGTTCCGGGGATCGAACCACTGCGCGCGGTAACGGCTCGAAAGCCGCGCCGCGCGGATACGGCTGTGCGGACAGCCCTTCTCGAAATACGCCAGGAACGCCGTCTTGTCCGGAGTGCGCGCGCAATACGCCCAACCCTCATAGCCCAGTACGGTATGGGTTTTGCTCGGCGAAACGAGGTTTGCGTCGGGAACAAGGTCCTGAAAACGGCGTCCGATCGAAAACGCGAAATCGCGAAGATATTTCATCTGCGCCCCGGAGCGCCACTGGAACGCGTCCCACATCTTCACCGGCGCGGTGGGCTCGATGTCCGCGCCCCAGATGCCCTCCGCGCCGTAAATATGACCGGCAAGCCCGCCTGACAGAAAACTCCCGTACATACCGGATCGCACGTACTGATCGTCCAGCTCCGAACCGCCCTCGGCGCCGTACTGATACCCGCCATGGCCAAGCCCGAACACGTCCTTGTATCCGGCGTAGTAGGGCTCACCGTTCAGCGCGGGCCGCGGCACGGGCGCCTGAAAAATCTCGGTCAGGTACCAATACCAGTCGTGCTCGCGCTTGTTGCCCATCTGGTGCAGCGTGACCCAGGAAGGCTCGCCGAAATTCACCAGCGTCGATGGATTCGCGTTCGCGGTGAGCAGCGTGCCGTAGGGCGGCGGTCCGAAGCGGCGCATAACCAGCGCGATCGCCTCGTTGTAGTCCGACGCGGGTACGGTCTCCTCGTCGATGTCGAAGTGAATCGGGCTGAACACGCAGTTATTGGCCTGGTAGCGCGCCCACACGTACTGGATGTAGCGCGCGTAGGAATCGGGCCAGCCGTAGAACTTCTTCCAGCACATGCTCACGTCGCGCCGCGCCACTTCGATGAAGGGGATGATCCCCTGCGCGTTCAGGTAGTCGACCTTACGGTCGAGGTACTGGAAGTAAGCCGGGTTGAGGCGGTCGATGTCCGGATAGACCGTCTCGTAACCAGGAACTTTTCCGGGGAAAAGAAACGGACGGCCGCCTTCGTTCACCATATTCTTGGCGCTCGTTGTTCCGTACGCGGTCCAGGCGGATCGGACGCAGGTATGATCGGCATCGTTGAGGTAGATGTGGGCGGGGTAGCCGTCGGTGGCCCACGCCGGAAATGCAGCGATGATGGCGACGGCGTTGTAGCCTTCGCGATGGCGGTAGCGCACGTAATCCTTGAAGCCGGCCTGAGGCCCGAGGGGACGCTCCGCGTCGTCGTCGTACCAGCGGAAGCTGTTCGTGGCGATGGAGTATTCCGTATCGCCGAGGATGAAAAACGGCGTGCCGTCGGCAAGCTCGACGGCGTGATGGTTTGCAGTAGCGCGCAGGAAGCCGCGGCGCAGAGGGTTGGCCGCCTTTTCGGCCTCGGTCCACGGGACCGCTTCAAAAGCGCCGCTCTTTCCTGCGAGGCCGGGGTCCGCCGGTTCGGAGCCGCTGCGCCAGCGCCACACACCCGGCGCGGTCGCCAGCAGCCGAACACGGAAGGTCCGCCCGCCATCCCAGAAGCCGTAAACGCGTTGGTGGAGCGAAGGACCGTCCACGTCCACCCAGACCGTCACCGATGTGTACGGGTTCGGCCAGGCGCGCGCCGAGGTAAACGTCAACTCCTGCTTCTCCCAGACGTGCGCGGCGGAGCAGACACCGCAGGCAATAGTGGCAATCAACGATACGGTCCGGATGCGCATTCGTGGTCCAATGTATGGATGATATCCGGACCGTCCGGTCCAGTCCGTCATGCAGAGCTGTCCCGTCTGTAACGCCGAAAATCCAGATACCGCGCGCTCGTGCAGCCGCTGTAACAGTGATTTCGGCGTGCTGCGGGACGCGGCGGTGGACGATGCCGACGAGCAGCGCACCATGGTCGTGCCCGCCTCGCCCTCTACCATCGCGCCTGGAGCAGCGGCCTCCGCTGCGAGACCGGCCCCTGTACCCACGCCGGGCGACCGTATCGGCGGCCGCTACGAAATCATCCAGCGGCTCGGGCAGGGCGGTATGGGCATGGTGTTCAAGGCCCGTGATCGCGAGCTGGACCGGATTATCGCGCTGAAGACCATCCATCCGATCCTCGCCTCGAACCCGGCCGTGCTGCGCCGCTTCAAGCAGGAGATTCTGCTGGCCCGCCAGATCACGCACCGCAATGTCATCCGGATTTACGATCTGGGCGTCGCCGGCGACCTGCGTTTTATCACCATGGAGTACGTCGAGGGCGAGGACCTGAAGAAGCGCCTTCGCCTCCGCGGCCGGCTGGCGCCGGATGAGGCCGCCGCTTTGATGAAGCAGATCTGCGAAGGCTTGCAGGCCGCGCACGCCGAAGACGTGATCCACCGCGATCTCAAGCCGGAGAACGTGCTGATTGACACCCACGGCCAGGTCCGGATCATGGATTTCGGGCTGGCCCGCAACGAAGACGCCAGCATCACGGCCACCGGCGCCATTCTGGGCACAGCGGATTATATGTCGCCCGAACAGGCCCGCGGCGAACGCGCTGACGTGCGCTCCGACATTTTTTCCGCCGGGATTCTGTTTTACGAAATGCTCACGGGCGAGCTGCCTTTTGCTGCCGACAGCGCCGTGGCGGCGATGCTGAAGCGCACCCGCGAGCGGGCGCCGCGTGTGGACAGCATCGATCCGTCAACGCCCCGCTGGCTCACCGATATCGTGGGGCGCTGCCTCGAGCCGGATCCGGCGGCGCGTTACCAAACGGTTGCAGACATTCTCCAGGATCTCGACAACCGTGAGCCTCGCCGAACCATTGCTCCGGGAACGGCCACCGCAAGGGGCGTCCTTCCCGCTGGCAGCATGCTCGGTGCGCGCTATCGCATCGAAGAGTTGGCCGGCGAAGGCGGTATGGGCCGCGTGTACCGGGCCACCGACCTGGATTTGCACCGCAGCGTGGCGCTCAAAGTAGTACGGCCCGAGCTGGCGGAAGACTCCGACACTCTGGAAAAGCTGAAGCAGGAGATCCTGCTGGCCAGCCGCATCTCGCACCGGCACGTGCTGCGCATCCACGACCTCGGCGAAGCGGACGGTCTGCGTTTCATTTCCATGGCGTGGGTCGACGGCGAGGACCTGGAGCAGCTCATTTCCCGCTCCGCAGGCCCACTGCCGGAGGACAGGATCATCGCCCTGGCGCGCCAGCTCTGCGAAGGGCTGGAAGCGGCGCACCGGGAAGGCATCGTACATCGCGACCTCAAACCGCGCAACGTTCTGCTCGACTCAGCGGGCAATGCCTGCATCAGCGATTTCGGCCTGGCCCAGGCCAGCGGCGGCGGCGCCGGTGAAGTGGCCGGCACGCCCCGTTATATGTCTCCGGAGCAGGCCGAGGGAAAGCCCGTGGATGCGCGCACGGACATTTATTCGCTGGGCCTGGTGCTTTACGAGGCGGCGACCGGCGAGGTTCCATTCACCGGCGATTCGGCGCTGCAGGTCATGGTGCGGCGGCTTGTCGCCACGCCGAAAAATCCGAGGCTGCTCAACCCCGCGCTGTCGGAACACACCGCGGCGGTGATCATGCGCTGTCTGGAGCGGGACCGCGATCTGCGGTATCCGAGCGCGCGGGCCCTGCTGGACGATCTGGAACCAGCGCCGGCGCCTGGGACTCCACGGCCGCGCGTCAATCGGAGGTGGATCTATGCCGCCGCCGCCGTGCTGGTGGCTATTGCCGCGTCTCTCGGGCTTTGGCGTGTGCTCCGTGGGCCCGCTCGACTCGAGGGCCGGTACATCGCCGTTCTGCCCTTCCGCGCGCTGCAGCCCGACGCGAGCCTGAGCCTCGCCGCGGAAGGAATCAGCGACGCCATCGCCACTCGCCTTTTCTCGCTCAGCAGCGTGCATCTGACCGCGGCCCCCGAGAAAGCGGATCTGAACCAGCCCATCACGGATATTGCGCGCAGGCTCGGCGCCAACCTGCTGATCAACGGAACGGTGCAGAGCGTGGGCGGACGTCTTTCCGTAACCGTCCATCTTGTCGATCCGCAAACGCGCCGATGGATCTGGGGCCACGACTTCAGCGGCTCGACCGACGACCTGCTCAACATTCAGGAGCAGATCTGCGCTCAGCTCATTGCCGCGCTGAACGTACACCCCAGCGAGCGCGAGGAGCGGGCCGGCGCAAAGCCGACAGATGACGCGGCCGCGTACGACCTTTACCTCGAAGGGCGCAAGGTTTTGAAGGACCGGCACGACGCGCAGGGCGCCACCGAGGCTTTGAACTTCTTCGAACAGGCATCCTCAAAGGACCCATCCTTCACGCTGGCGTGGACCGGCATCACCGACGCCAGCCTTCAGCTCTACCGAATCAAAAAAGACAGCATCTGGAGCGACAAAGCGCTTGCCGCCGCGCAGCAGGCGCATGGACTCAATCCCGGATTGGCCGAGGCGCACCTCGCCATGGGCAGCGCTTATACTGCCACCGGCCGGAACGATCAGGCGATTGCCGAACTCAAAGACGCCCTGAAGCTGGCGCCGAACTCCGATGATGCCTATGTCCGGCTTGGCCGCGCCTACATGGCGATAGGCCGTGCCAACGACGCGCTGGACGCATTCCGGCACGCGGTGAAGGCGAATCCTTATTACTGGTCGAACCATTACCAGCTTGGTGTCGCCTGCCTGCGCCTTGGCAGGAACAAGGAAGCACTCGCGGAATTTCAGAAGGTGACCGAGCTCAATCCCGGCCACGCCTCCGCGTACAACAACATCGGGGCCATTTACGAGCGCGAGAGCCGCTTTGACGAAAGCATCCGCATGTTTCAGAAAGCCATCCAGCTGCAGCCCTATGCCGGACCGTACTCGAATCTCGGCACGGAGTACTTTTTCCTCGGCCGGTATCAGGACGCGATTCCCATGTTCGAGAAAGCGGTGGAGCTGAGCCCGAACGACGAAGTCGCCGCCGGAAATCTTGCGGACGCATACCGGCAGGCAGGCGAGAAGGAGAAAGCGCGGGCGACCTACGAGCGCGCGATCAGGCTCGCATATAAGGAACTCGAAGTGAATCCGCAGAATGCCGGCGCGCTGGGAAGCCTCGCCCGGTATTACGCCCAGAATGGTGATCCAGCGAAGGGCGCCGAATTCATCGCGCGCGCGCGGGCCATCAATTCGGCCGACAACGAGCTTATGTATAACGAAGCGGTTGTCGATGCGCTCGGCGGACGGACGCAGCAGGCGCTGAATGTTCTCGAGGACGCTTTGGCGAACGGTTATTCGCTGGAGGAGGCGCGGCGCGATCCGGACTTGAAGTCAGTGCGTGCGCTGCCTGGCTTTGAGACGGCCGCCAGGCGGGCGACCGCAAAGGCAGGGGAAACGCACGAGTGACCTGCCAGGCGAACACCGCCTGCCCGACCTGTTCTATCGTTTTTTCTTTGTTGATGCCGGCTGCTGCGCAAGCGGCGGAGCCAGCTCTTCGGCCGGGGCTGCTTTACCGGCCGCACCTTTGTCGTTGGTGTCGTCGGCGTAACGGATGTTCACGTCGCTGCCGAACTGCTTGTAGTCCTTATACTGGACCACCATCTTCACGCGGACAGGATCGGCTTCGAAGTTGAGCGTGTCATTTGCATACGTGTACACCGGAAACCAGTACTTGCCGTCGATTTGCTCGCGGTAGGTCTGAAAGCGCGGAAACTTGTTGCTCTTCTCTTCGCTCTTCGAGAGATGGCCGATGCCGCGCCCGTCCGTCTTCACGATCTGCAGATACTTGTCGTCAACCCAGATCTGCCCCTCGAAATACCGCTTGCCGGATTCCAGCTTCTTCGGTTTGACGGAAAACACGTAGCACGGCACTTCATCCACCTGCTCGTGGCCGAGATAGTTCACGTAGTAATCGCCGATCTGATCGGATGTCAGCACGAACGGCTGCACATCGCGCAGGTCCTGCATGTCCTGGGGCGTCAGCAGGATCCGCTCCAGCGTGCTCATGGGGGCGTACACCACCTTCTCCGTGCGCTTTCCGTCCGGAGTAAAGATAATGTCGCTCACCAGCTCCCATTTCCCGTCGGGCGTACCGCTTTCGTCGAGCGTTTCGACCTTCACAGATTGCCGGTAGGTATAGTTGCCGCGAGCTTTGGCGAACTCCGACTCTTTGGCCGCAAATTTCTGGATGATGTCGTTGATCTGGCTTTGGCTGAGCTGGTATCCGACCGTGGTCGTGGCGGCCAGCGCGGCGACTCCGGACAGCGTGAAGACAAGAAGGGCAGAACGGGCAGGGCTGAGCATACCGCTACTCTCTACCTGACGATAGCGCGTTCGCTATGGTTTCGCCAGGATCTGTTTGGCGATGGTCACCCGCTGCATGTTGCTGGTCCCCTCGTAGATGCGCCCGATCTTGGCGTCGCGGTACAGCTTTTCGACCGGGTAGTCCTTCGTAAACCCAACTCCCCCCAGTACTTCCACGGCCCGCGACGCGGTGGTCTCAGCAATCGAGGATGCGAAATACTTGGCCATGGCCGCTTCTGTAAGGAACGGTAAGCCGGCATCCCGCAGCCGCGCCGCGTTGTAGACCAGCAGCCGCGCCGCCTCCGTTTCTGTGGCCATCTGCGCCAGCTCGAACTGCACGCCCTGGAACTCCGCGATGGCCTTCCCGAACTGCTGGCGTTGCCTGGCATAAGCGATCGCGTGATCGAGCGCGCCCTGCGCCAGGCCGGTCATCTGAGCGCCGATTCCGATACGCCCCTCGTTGAGGGTCTCGATCGCGACCTTGTACCCCTTGCCCACCTCGCCCAGAACGTTGGCGGCAGGCACGCGGCAGTCGTCCATGATCAGCTCGCAGGTGGATGACGCTCGGATCCCCAGCTTGTCTTCGTGCTTGCCGACCTGGAATCCGGGGAAATCGCGCTCCACGATGAAGCAGGTGATGCCGCGATATCCCGCCTCCAGATTGGCATTGGCGAAGATCAGATAGATGCCCGCTTCCCCGGCGTTGGTGATCCACAGCTTGCGTCCGCTGAGGACGAAGGAATCGCCGTCCTTTTTTGCGCGCGTGGCCAGCGCAAATGCGTCCGAGCCCGACCCCGCCTCAGACAACCCGAACGCGCCAACGGTGTCGCTGGCCAGCCGCGGCAGGTATTTGCGTTTCTGTTCCGCGGTCGCCCAGCGCAGGAGAACGTTGTTCACCAGCGTGTTCTGCACGTCCATAATGACCGCGGCCGACGGGTCCACCGCGGCGATGGCTTCGATGGCCAGCACGCTCATGAAGAAATCGCCGCCCTGCCCCCCGAATTCTTCGGGGAGCTCGATGCCCATCAATCCCAGTTCGAACATTTCCCGCAGCAGGTCCTTGCGGAATGCCGCGGCCTCGTCCATTGCCCGAACGTGCGGCGAGATGCGTTCCCGCGCGAACTGCCGCACGCTGTCCTGAAACATGCGTTCTTCGTCACTGAGCGCGGTGAGCGGCTGCGCCGCGTGCGCTTCGGCAACGGAAGTTCCTGGCTGGCTCATACGATCACCGGTCTCATTGTAGAATGGCGCTGCGTATGCCGGATTCACCGGAAATCCCTCCCGAACAGCTTGCCGCGATCGAGCCGATTGTGCGCGAGACGTTGACTGCCTTTCGCCGCGCCGCGTCTGAAATGCCGCCGGACACGCCCATGGCCGTGGAGTATCGAGCCGATGACCATCGTTGAGGCTGCTGAGCGGGTCCGGACAACGCGAGTTGTCGCCGACATGCCTTATGCGCACCTGAACGTGATCGAGTCTCGCAATCCGGAGCTGAATGCGTTCATCACCGTAACCCCTGAGTTCGCCATGCACCGGGCCGGCGAACTTCAGGAGGAACTGGTGCGGACCGGCCCGCGTGGCCCGCTGCACGGGATTCCGATCGCGCACAAGGACCTGATCAATACCGCGGGAGTGCGCACGACGTCGGGCTCGAAGCTTTTCGCCGATTTCGTTCCAGCCTGCAACGCCCCGGTGGTGGATGCCCTGGAGCGCGCCGGCGCGGTGATGCTTGGCAAGACCAACATGCACGAGTTGGCGTACGGAATCACCAGCGCGAACCCCCATTTTGGCGCGGTGCGCAATCCGTACGATTCTTCGCGCAGCGCGGGTGGCTCCAGCGGCGGATCGGCCGCGGCGGTCGCGTCTCGGATGGTGATGATGGCCACCGGCACCGACACGGGTGGTTCCATTCGCATTCCCGCGTCATGGTGCGGCATCGTGGGCCTGAAACCAACTTATGGGCTCGTGGATCGCGCGGGCGTTCAGCCGCTGGGTTTCACCCTCGATCACATCGGGCCGATGGCGCTGACCGTGGCTGACGCCGCCCTCGCGCTGAACGCGATGTGTGGGCGCCAGATCGCTGATCCGGACCGTCTCCGCGACCGTTCACTACATAAGGTCCGCATTGGGGTGCCGGCGCATTTTTATTTCGATATCGTCGATGCGCACGTCAAGGACGCGGTGCTGAAGGCCGTACGTGGAGCCGATCTGATCGAGGTGCGCGTGCCGGACATCGACGCGCTGAACCTCACCGCGCGCGTCATCCTGCTGGCCGAAGCGTCGGCCCTGTACGGCCCGTATCTGGATCAGCGCGACGCATTCGGCGCCGATGTTCTGCGCCTGCTCGATCAGGGCCGCCTTGTTCCGGCCACCGATTACGTGAATGCGCAGCGCATGCGAACTCTCTTCCGTGCGCAATTTGCGCGTTTGTTTGAAAGCATTGACGTTCTGCTGACGCCTGCCACGCCCACCACCGCCGCGGTGCTGGGCCAGACTACGGTGGAACTGGCCGGCTCAACGCACGACGTGCGCCTGCTGGCCACTCGCCTCGTGCGGGGAATCAACGTCGTAGGCCTGCCGGCGATTTCGGTCCCCTGCGGTCTGGATCCGGCGGGCCTCCCCATTGGGCTGCAACTCATCGGAGCGGCGGGCGCGGACGCGCGCCTGCTCGAAATCGCCGCCGCTGTCGAAGCTAACGCGGGCGGGCCACTCCTCTGCAGTCCACAGCGGCCTCGGGACAGCAACCGTGCCTCATATAGATCGACCCTGCAGTAAGCAGAATGTCACAACCGGCGGCAACAGCGTGCAGCAATGCCTTCAGGAAACGCATCTCCTGCTCCTTGTCCCCCGCAGTATGCGATCCGCCACAGCAAACGACAACCCCTAACCGTACCAGTACACTTTGATCAGTGGGACGAATCACGATCATCATCGCCGCCGTCGCCGGATGCATCGTCGCGGGCGCAGCGGATTATCCGTCCGCCGACATCACCAATGGCGCGGTGCGCGCAAAGGTTTGGCTGCCCGATCCGGAGAACGGGTATTATCGTGCCACCCGCTTCGACTGGGCGGGCGTGATCGGCAGCCTCGAGTTTCGCGGAAACAACTACTTCGCTCCGTGGAAGGAAGGCCACGATCCCAAAGACCACGAGGCGGTAAGCGGTCCGGTGGAGGAGTTCCTCACCGATGAGGCGTGGGCCGGCGCGAAGCCCGGGGATAACGTTTTGAAAATCGGCGTCGGCATCATTCGCAAGCCCGAGGCGGCGAAATACGAGTTCTTCAAAACCTACGACATCGTTAATCCCGGGAAATGGGCCGTAAAGACCGCGCCCGATCAGGTGGAGTTCACACAGACAGTCGCCGACGACGCCTCGGGGTACGGCTACGAGTATCACAAGACCGTACGTCTGGCGAAGGATGCGCCGAATCTCATCCTGGAGCACACGCTCAAAAACAGCGGCGCCAGGGCGATCGACACGAGGGTGTACGACCACAATTTCTTCGTCATTGATGATCAGCCGTCCGGTCCCGATTTCACGGTGCGGTTTGCTTTTCCTCTGACTCCCATCGATCCGAACCTGAAGGGCATCGCACAGGTGCGTGGCGATGAGGTGGCTTACCTGCGCGTACTGAAGCCGGACGAGTGGGTGGAGACCCGCCTGAGCGGTTTTTACGACACGCCGAAGGATTACAACATCCGCATCGAGAACTCGAAGGTGGGCGCCGGAGTCCGCATAACGGCCGACCAGCCGCTGGTGGACATCAACTTCTGGTCGCCGCGGACTGCCGTGTGTCCCGAGCCATTGATAAAGTTCCACATCGAGCCAGGGGCGGAAGCGAAGTGGCGGATCACCTACCACTTCTATACGTTGCCCCTTACGCGGCGGGACTAACCCAGTGTCACAAGAGTTCACAAGCCGGGACGAGATCACGGCAATCGTGCATCCTGACAGGCGAACCCCCCTGCCCCACGCGAACCGTTAGATCTATGGGCATGGAACAGATCGCTCTGAGCTTCGAGCCCTCTCGGCGCAGTTACACCGTGTCCGAGCTCAGCGGGCGAATTCGCGGACTTCTTGCGGACCAGTTCACGGATATCTGGGTGGCGGGAGAAATTTCCGGGTGCCGCATGGCGTCAAGCGGCCACTGCTATTTCACTCTCAAAGACGAAGAGGCGCAGATGCAGTGCGTGTGCTTCCGCGGCGCGATGCGCTGGCTGAAGTTCAAACCGAAGGATGGCGTTGCCGTGCTGGCGCGCGGCAGCATCGACCTGTATGAAGCGCGCGGGCAGTACCAGCTCATCGTTGAAGCCCTCGAGCCGCAGGGCCACGGCGCGCTCCAGTTCGCGTTCGATCAACTAAAGAGGAAGCTCGCGGCCGAGGGGCTGTTCGACGAGGCGCGAAAACGAAAGCTGCCGAAGCTGCCGCGGCGGATCGGAATCGTAACCTCACCCGCGGGCGCGGTGATTCGCGACATCCTGAACGTGCTCGAGCGCCGCTTCCCCGGCCTGCACGTGCGCCTTTGGCCGGCCATGGTGCAGGGCGAGGGCTCGGTGGAAGCGGTCTGCCGGGGGATCGAATACTTCAGCCGCTCAGGCTGGGCGCAGGTTCTGATCGTGGCGCGCGGCGGCGGATCTCTGGAGGACCTGTGGACCTTCAACGAGGAGCCCGTCGCTCGGGCGATTGTCGCCTGCGCGGTTCCGGTGATCTCCGCCGTGGGGCACGAGACGGATTTCACCATCGCCGATTTCGTCGCTGATCTGCGCGCTCCCACACCATCGGCCGCCGCTGAACTGGTGATTTGCACTCGCCAGGAACTGCTCGATTCGCTCGCGGGCTGCGAGAAACGAATGCTGCAGGGCTTCCGCTACAGGCTGGCCATGGCCACGCGCGCGCTGCATGAGCGCGGCGCGGACCGGGCCGTTACGGCGCTGCACCGGCGGATCGGACGCGCCCAGCAGCGTGTGGATGATTTCGAATATCGCCTGCGCGAGTGCATCCGCCGGACCATCGAAGCACGGCGCAGACGGCTGGAAACGGTAACGGCGCGGCTGCGCGCCCTCGATCTGCGCGTGCGATTCGGCCAGGGCCGGCAGCGTGTTCAGGCGGCGGACGCGCGGCTGGTGCAGGCGTCGCGGATGCGGGTCGCGCGCGAGCGAGCCCGCCTGGAGCCGGCCATCGCTCACCTCACCCAGCTAAGCCCGCTGCGCATCCTCGATCGCGGCTACGCCATCGTGCTGAACGAAGCCGGCCAGGCGGTGAAGACGCCTGAGCAGGCGCCGGCCGGCGCGGAGGTGTCCATCCGCATAGCCCGCGGTTCACTCGCCGCGCGCGTCACCCGGGCAGAGCAGACGTAGACCGATCTGATTACCGCGCCGCCGGCGAAGCCGCCTGGCCAACCTCCTGATCCACGATCTGTGCCTTCAGCGCCTTGACGCGATCGCGGAACTGCGCCGCCTTCTCGAACTCGAACTTCTTCGCCGCCTCGCGCATACGCTCCTCCAGTTCGGCAATGAGCTTGTCGCGCTGCTCCGGGGTAAGCGATTCCGCCGGCCCTTCCGGCTCCAGCGGGACCGTCGCGTAATCCGCCTCTGCGATCGCCACCAGACTCATGTCAATGGGCTTGATAATCGACTGCGGCGTGATGTGGTTCTCCTCGTTGTAAATCCGCTGGATGGTCCGGCGTCGGCTGGTCTCATCTATGGCGCGCTTCATGCTGTCGGTCAGCCTGTCGGCATAGAGAACGGCGCGGCCATTCACGTTGCGTGCGGCGCGGCCGATGGTCTGGATCAGCGAACCCGTGGAGCGCAGGAACCCCTCTTTATCGGCATCGAGAATCGCGACGAGGGAAACCTCGGGCAAATCAAGGCCCTCGCGCAGCAGATTGACCCCGATCAGCACGTCGTAATCGCCGCGCCGCAGGTCGCGCAGAATCTTAATGCGATCGAGCGTGCTGACTTCTGAGTGCAGATACGCGCACTTGACGCCGACCTCGCTGTAGTATTCCGCCAGGTCCTCGGCCATGCGTTTGGTGAGCGTGGTTACCAGCACGCGCTCATTCTTCTCCGCGCGAATGCGGATCTCATTCAGGAGATCATCGACCTGGCCGCGAATGGGCCGGATCTCCACTTCCGGATCGATCAGACCGGTGGGCCGGATCACCTGCTCCACTACGACGCCCGATGATTTCGTGAGTTCGTATGGACCCGGCGTCGCCGAAACGTAAACAACCTGATTGACGCGGTTTTCGAACTCCTCAAAGGTCAGCGGGCGGTTGTCGCGCGCGCTGGGCAGACGAAAGCCGTACTCCACGAGAATGTCCTTGCGCGAGCGGTCGCCGTGGTACATCCCCTGCAGCTGCGGAATGGTCTGGTGACTCTCATCGATGATCATCAGCGCGTCGTGCGGCAGGTAATCGAGCAGCGTGGGAGGCGCTTCACCAGGCAAACGTCCCGAGAAGTGCCGCGAGTAGTTCTCGATACCGTGGCAGTAGCCGATCTGCCGGATCATCTCCAGATCGAAATTCGTGCGCTGGTGCAGACGCTGCGCCTCGATCAGCTTGCCGCGCGCCTCCAGCTGCGGCTGCCACCAGCGCAGCTCTTCCTCGATGCTGTGCAGCGCGCGTTCGCGCTGATCCGGGGTCATCACGTAGTGCGTTCTTGGATAGATAGGCAGGCGCAGAAAGGTCTGCTTGACCTGGCCAAGCAGCGGGTCGATCTGGCTCAGCGATTCGATCTGATCGCCCCACAGCTCGACGCGATACGCGTTGTCTTCGTACGTTGGAAAGATCTCGATAACGTCGCCGCGCACGCGGAACGTACCGCGGCGGAAGTCCCCGTCGTGGCGCTCGTACAGGATGTCCACCAGACGGGAGATGATCTGCTGCCTGCTGATGCGCTCGCCCTTTTCCAGCATCAGCAGCATGCCGTAATAAGCTTCCGGCGAGCCGAGGCCGTAGATGCAGCTGACGCTGGCCACGATCACGCAGTCACGGCGCTCGAAAAGCGATCGGGTAGCGGAGAGCCGCAGTTTGTCCAGCTCGTCGTTGATGGTCGCTTCCTTCTCGATGTAAACGTCGCCGGATGGGATGTACGCTTCCGGCTGATAGTAATCGTAGTAGCTGACGAAATACTCGACCGCATTCTGCGGGAAGAAGTTGCGGAACTCGTGGTAAAGCTGCGCGGCCAGGGTTTTGTTGTGCGCCAGCACCAGCGCCGGACGGTTCGCCTTCTCGATCACCTTGGCCATCGTGAAAGTCTTGCCGGAGCCGGTAACACCGAGCAGCACCTGATGGCGCTCGCCGTCCAGCACGCCGCGATAAAGCTGCTCGATTGCCGCGCCCTGATCGCCGCGCGGGCGATAGTCTACGGCCAGATGGAAAGACATGGGTACTTACAGGATACCGGCGTCGGCGGACAAGGGACGGACGCTCCGGCGCGTCCTGGCGTATGCTCTTTTCATGCGGCTGAACAGAAGGCGGTTCGGACAGGCGGCGCTCACGGCGGCCATGCTGCCGCGCGCGTTCGCGGACGCGGCGGAGAACGGCGGCGGCGCCCCACAGAGTTCGCGCACATGGTTTCGCGATGCCCGCTTCGGAATGTTCATCCATTTCGGCCTGTACGCCACGCTGGAGCGCGGGGAATGGGTGATGCATCGCGAAGCCATCCCACCCGCGGAATACCAGAAGCTCATTTCCCGCTTCGATCCGAAGGAGTTCGATGCCAGGGCCTGGTCTCGCTCGCCAGGGCGGCCGGCCAGCGGTACATGACCATCACTTCGAAGCATCACGAGGGCTTCTGTATGTTCCGGACGGCGTCCAGCAGTTTCGGCATCATGCAATCGCCGTTCGGACGCGACCTGATCGGCGAGCTCGCGTCGGAGTGCCATCGCCAGCAGATGCCGCTCTTCTTCTACTTCTCCCTCATGGATTGGAACAATCCCGCGTACCGGGAGAGCATGAAGCCAAAGACGCCCGTATCGCGCGCGTTCATCGACGTGATCAAAACACAGCTGCGCGAGTTGTGCACGCAGTACGGCAAAATCGCCGGCATCTGGTTCGACGGCGGTTGGGACCATTCGCCCGAGCAGTGGCATTCCGAAGAGCTGATCGCGTTGATCCGCAGCCTGCAGCCGGACGCGCTGGTGAACGACCGCGCCGGTCTGCCGGCGGATTTCTCCACACCCGAGCAGGAGCTTGGCCATCGCGCGGAAAAGGACGATGGCAGGCTGCGCGAGGCCTGTCTCACTATCAATGACAACTGGGGGTATGCGAAGAGTGATGGCCGGTACAAGCCCACGGCGGAGCTGATTCAACTGCTCGCACTCGCCGCCGGGTCGGACTGCAACGTCCTGCTCAACGTGGGTCCAAAACCCACCGGGGTGATCCAGCCCGAGTTCGCCGAGCGCCTGCGCGGCATCGGCGCATGGCTTCAGAAGAATGGCGCGGCGATTTACGCTACCCGGCCAGGCGCGGGCGTCTACTACACGGCCTCAACATCCACGGCCCGCGGAAACACGTTCTATCTGCACCTGTTCAACTGGCCCGCAGGCGCCGGTTTGCGAATCGAAGTCCCGGTGAAAGGGAAGGTCACGCGCGCCTACGCTCTGGAGAATGGCGCCGCTTTCCCGTTCGCGACGTCCGCCGACGGCATCACCACCACGGCGACGAATCAGGGCTGGAGCTCCGACGACTGCGTCATCGCGTTCGATACCGACACGGATCAAAGCGCCTGAATGCCGCGCTCGCGTATCCTTCTGCTGCTCGCGCTGCTGGCTGTATTGACTTACTTGCCGGCGGTCACGCAGCCGCTGATGGAGGATGATTTCCCCAACATCCTGCTGGCCCTCACGGTCGGAGCGCCTCACGCCCTGAAGGAGCTTGCTGCCGGTGCTCTTCGCCTGCGCGCCACCAGCGAATGGCTGTTTTATGCGATGTACCACCTGTTCGGGATGAACCCGGTTCCGTATTACTGCGTAAATATCGCGCTGCACGTTTTGAACACGTGGCTCGTTTACGCGCTGGGCTCGTGGCGGCCGGTCGGGTTCGGCATTTCCGTCTGGGCAGCCGCTTTTTTCGCCGTCGCCGAGGGACATCAGGAGGCCATCATGTGGTTCTCCGCATGCAATGAGCTGCTCATGTTTCTGTTCGGCATGTCGGCGCTCATCTGCTGGCTGCGTTTCCTTGAGACGCGGCGCCTGGGATATTATGCTGGCGCCGTCATTTCGTTCGTGTTCTGCCTCGTGTCAAAGGAATCGGCGGTGATCTTCGCGCCGCTTCTTTTGCTGCCTCTGTTCCTGAACGGCCACAAAGGGCGCGATGCGGCATGGCTCGTTCCCCTGTTGCTGCTCGCCTGCGGCGCCGCGTTTCTGATCTATGACTCGCGGACCTGGTCCTTTCGCTTCCAGGACCGGAGTTTTTCGCTGCACGCGCCGTTCTGGCTGATTCTGCCGAAGAATCTCCTGCGAATGCTCTGGCCGTGGGGGCTGCTCGGCGGCGGCGCCGTGCTGTGGACCGGCCGCCTGCGCCGGGTCGCAGCGCTCGGCCTGCTCTGGATGGCCATCTCGCTGGTCCCATACAGCTTCCTCGTGTACTCGACCGAGATTCCCAGCCGCCAGACCTATCTGGCCAGCGCCGGGCTCGCGCTCATTGTCGCCGCGGGTCTGCTGCCAATTCAGGAGCGGTACGCGGCCGAACGGCGGCCGCTGACGGCCGCTGTCTGCGTTTTGGTTCTGGCGGTCAACATCGGCTATCTGTGGACTCGGAAACGCCGGCAGTTCGCGGAGCGCGCCGCCCCAACAGAGCAACTGATCGCGCTGGCTCTGCGGACGCGGGGACCCATCTTCATCGAATGTTTTCCGCGGCCGGGCATCATCGCCGAAGCCGCTGTTCACCTCGGCGCCCACCAGCCAGGCCGGAAGATCTTCTGGGATCCGGCCCAGGCGCGCAACGCAGGCGCGACCGTCACGTTCTGTTATCCGCAGCGTGCCCGGTGACGGGAGCACCCGCCCCACCCGCATGCGATATGCTGCCCAAAGGCATGTTTTCATCCACGCCCTTGAATTGCAAGGCAGACAGGAATAACATACCTGCTGCAATCGTTCCTCAGGAGGCAAGACCCATGACACAGCTTCTGCGCTGGAGTGTCCTCGCTGCCGCGGCCCTGAGCCTCGCCGGCTGTTCGAAGTCCCTGCACGATCCCGGCGAGAAGTTTTATCTGGTCGCCGCCAATATTAAGCTGCAGTACTGGCAGACGGCCGCGTCCGGTTTTTATGCGGGCGCCCGGGCGATGCACGTCGCCGCCGAGATGGTCGGCCCCGACACTTACGATCCTGCCGCCGAGTCGGCCGCCTTCCGCGATGCCGTCGCCAAAAAGCCGGCAGGCATCCTGGTCTCCGCCGCCGATCCCAACATTCTGAAAGGCGATATCGACTCGGCGATTGCCTCCGGCACACCGGTGATTACCATGGACGCCGATTCGCCCGCCAGCAAACGGTTGTATTTCATCGGCACGAACAACTATGAAGCGGGCCGGCTGGGCGCCCAGGCACTGGTCGCGCACGTGAAATCGTCGGCCACCGTAGTGGTCTACACGATGCCCACGCAGCTGAACCTGGCCGATCGCCTGAAAGGTTATCGCGACGTGCTGGCCGACCACCCCGGGATCAAGATCACGCAGATTGTCGACATCAAAGGCGACCCGCGCGTAGCCTTCGACACCACCAACACCATGGTGAATGCGAAAGGAAAAACGATTCCCGACGCTTTTGTTTGCCTCGAGGCGTCCTCCTGCCAGGAGATCGCCGACGTGCTCGACCGTAACAGCGTTAAGGGCAAGACCATCATCGCCATGGACACCAACGACGACACCCTGAACTGGCTCAAAAAGGGCGGCATCACCGCCACCATTGCACAGAAGCCGTACACCATGGGCCTCATCGGAATCCATCGCCTCGATGACGTGCACCACAATAAGCCGGCGTCGCTCGATCACGACTGGAAAGATGACACCCTGTCGCCCTTCCCGTCTTTCGTGGATACCGGCGCCACGCTGATCGACAGCAGCAACCTGGCAGCGTTCCAGGCGGCGCAGCAGTCTGCCAAGCAGACCAATTCAGCGCAGTAGCGCAAATCACCACACAAACGAATTTATTTCCGCCGCGTTTTCAACAGCGATCCGGAACCCCCGGACCGTCATCCCCGCGCTCCCTCGCTAATGTGGGATCAGGAAAAGGGATTTGTGTCACGTCGTGCGGCGCGCCGCCATTCGCGATGTCTATTCTGCCAAACGAACCTGGGCCAGTCACCGAAGAGTCATGCGCCGCGCCGCCTGTAACCTACTGCTGCCGAAGCAGCTTTTCACGATTCGAAGTTTTGCCAAAGGAACCTAATCCCACAAACGAACACCCGGCGCCGCGCGGGCCCTCTGCGTCTCGGAACGCGCACATTCGCGTGCGGTGAATGGCGTGATATAGTCAGCCCCATCGAATGAAATCCGGATTGGCAGGTGAACTGATCGCCGAGTTCCTCGGCACCCTTGTGCTCATCCTGTTCGGCAATGGCGTTGTAGCCATGGTCCTGCTGTTCGGGAAGGGCATTCCCGGCGAGGTGGTGAACGGCGGTTACACGAACATCACGCTCGCATGGGGATTGGCCGTCACCATGGGCATCTACGTTGCCGGCACGATCAGCGGAGCGCACCTGAATCCCGCCGTAACGCTGACCGTGGCGCTGTTTCGGCGATTTCCCTGGGCGCGGGTTCTGCCGTACATGGTGGCGCAGACGGTCGGCGCATTCGTCGCCGCGGCCGTCGTGTTCTGGAATTATCATCTGGCCTTCCTGCGCGCCGATCCCGGGCTCGACCACACCGCCGGCGTCTTCACCACCTTCCCGGCGTTCCCCAAAGAGCTTTCCGCCGGGCTGCTGGATCAGGTCATTGGCACGGCTCTGCTGCTGTTCCTGATCTTCGCCATCACCGATGACCGGAACAACCCCGCCCCGAAGTTGGCGCCGCTGACCATCGGGCTGGTGGTGGTGGTGATCGGGATGTCGTTCGGCGGCATGCACGGGTATGCGATCAACCCGGCGCGCGATTTCGGGCCGCGGCTGTTCACCGTCGTCGCCGGGTTCAGGAATAACGGCCTTACCGACGGCGGCCTGATCTTCTGGGTGCCGATTGTGGGGCCGCTGGTCGGCGGCGTGATCGGCGGCGCGGCGTGGCAATACGCCGTCCGCCCGTTCCTTCCGGCCGGAGCGGGCGCGGAAGCGTGATGCCCCTCGCCGCCATCGAACCGGTCACGCTTGCCGGTGCTCACGTTCGCCTCGAGCCGCTCGGTATCCAGCATCTGCCGGGGCTGTGCGAGGTCGGCCTGGACCCTGAGCTGTGGCGCTGGATCCCGATCTTTGTCGCAACGACGGAAGACATGCGCGCGTACGTCGAATCGGCTGTCCGCGATCAGATCGCGGGCCTTTCGCTGCCATTCGCAACCATCGACGCAGCAACGAATCGGCCCATCGGAAGCACGCGGTTCATGAACATCGACCGCGGCAACCGTCATGTCGAGATCGGATCCACCTGGCTCGCCCAGCCCTGGCAACGCACCGCAGCCAATACCGAAGCCAAATACCTGATGCTGCGGCACGCGTTCGAGACGCTGGGCTGCATGCGGGTAGAGCTCAAAACCGACGCGCTGAACGAACGCTCGCGCGCAGCCATCACCCGTATTGGCGCGAAGTTCGAAGGCATCTTTCGGCGCCACGTGGTCTGCTATGGCGGGCGCATTCGCGACACGGCGTGGTTCAGCATCATCGATGCGGAGTGGCCGGAAGTGAAGGCCCGGCTCGAGCAGAAGCTGGAACGATCAACCGCTGCTCTTTGAACGCGGGGCGACCGTCTTCGTGTGCTGATCGATCCAGTCCAGCACCGTGTGATACCAGAGCACCGAGTTGGCCGGCTTCAGCACCCAGTGGCCCTCGTCGGGGAAAATCAGCAGCTTCGAGTCCACCTTCTGTAACTGGAGGGCGGTGAACAGCTGCAGCGACTGCGTGTAGGGAATGCGGAAGTCCTTCTCACCGGTGATCACCAGCGTGGGTGTCTTGAAGTTCTTCACGAAGTTGCTGGGCGACCACTTTTCATATTGCTCCGGGTTGTCCCACGGCATGCCCTGAAACTCCCACAGTGGAAACCACAGCTCCTCGGTTGCGCCGGCCTCGCTGCGCAGATCGTAAACGCCGCAGTGCGATACGAAGGACCGGAAGCGGTCGGTGTGGCCAAGCATCCAGTCGATCATGTATCCGCCATAGGAGGCGCCCGCGGCGGACATGCGTTCCCCGTCGGTGTAGGGCAGTTTCGAAGCGTATTCGGCCGCGGCCATGACGTCCTCGAACGGCTGCCCGCCCCAGTCGCCGCTGACCTCCTCGGTGAACTTCTGGCCGTAACCAAATGACCCGTGCTGGTTGGGCATGATGACGACATAGCCCGCGGACGCGAACACCTCGGCGTTCCAGCGATAGCTCCACTCCTCGCCCCATTCGCCCTGTGGGCCACCGTGAATCAGCAGCAGCACCGGGTATTTCCGGTTGGGGTTGAAGCCCGGAGGCTTGAGGAGGAAGCAGTGAATGCGGGCGTGCTCGGCGCCTTCCACCCAGAACTCCTCGTACGGGTTCAGCTGAAACTCCGCGAGGATGGGATCGCTGAAATGAGTCAATGCGACGGGCGCGCCGCCGCCGTTCGATGCGCGAAAGATCTCGGGAGGAGCAGCGCCACTTTGCGCGGTATAGATCATCGTCGCGGCGTCCGGCGTGAAATGGATATCTTCAAGGCTGTTGTTGCCGCTGGCGATGATTCGTGTAGCCCCGCCCGTAGCGGGCATCATTTGGATAGCGCGCCGCCCGCGATCCAGGCTGGTAAAAAACAGACGCGAGGAATCGGGCGACCACTGGAACTCATCCACCGAGCGGTCGAGGTTCGCCGTAAGCTCGAGCGCCTTGCCGGACGCGCGGTCGAGCGATAACAGCACCCAGCGATCGCTTTCATATCCGGCGCGCGCCTGTCGGCGATACGCGAGCCAGTGCCCATCGGGAGAATAGAGCGGACTTGCATCGGCGCCCGGATTTTCGGTAATGCGTTTGGCCGCACCGCCGGTGATCGGGACCACAAAGAGGTCGGTGTTGGTGCTGACGGCGGGCACGGGGTCGGCGTTCATTGCAAAGCAGACTTCTTTCGAATCCGGCGAGATGGCGTAATCGTCGGGTCCGCCAAGCGAGAACGGAGGGACATCGCGCGTTCCGGGTGTCAGATCGACGATGCTGCCCCCATCCATGGGCATCGCGAACAGGTGCGAGCGGCGGCGGCTTTGCCAATCGGTCCAGTGCCGGTACAAAAGGCTGGTGTAAATCCGGGCCTGGACCCTGGTAGCTTTCTCCTGCGCAACGTGGCTCGCGTTGCAGGCGTCGTCGGCGCCGCATTCCGGATAGACAGTGCTCACGAACAGCAACGTCTTCCCGTCGGCGGAAACCAGTTCGCCGGAAACTTCGGTGGCGAAAGTCGTAAGCTGGCGCGCGCCGCCGCCATGAGCATCGATCATCCAGATCTGAGAAGAACCGCCGCGATCGGACGTGTAGACCAGATGCTGCGAGTCGGGCATCCAGCGCGGGCGCTCGTTCACACTTCCTTCGTGCGTAATTTGGATCGGCGGCCCGCCCTGCACCGGCACGATCCAGATCTGTTCGGGCTTCGTATTCTGCTGGACATCCGGCGTCTGCACCGTGAACGCGACCAGTTTTCCGTCCGGTGACACCGCGGGATCGCTCACGCGCGGAATGCGCAGCATCGCCTCGACGTCGAACTTCGGCTGCGCGACGGCGCAGATCGCCGCCAGCATAAAAAACGCGGGCCGATGCATTATGAAAACGATTCTATCGCCGGGCCGGTATGGCTACCTTGCGCCTGCGCTTTGCGAGGACGCTTCGCCGGGCAGCAGCTTCTGCCTCAGCGCCGGCGTGAGTTCGTCGTACAGAGCAGTAAAGGTCGCATTGCTCCACCCAAAGCCGGCCTGATTGGCGCTGTACCCAAACACGATGGAGCCCACTTCGGTGCCGCGCTTCACAACGTCGTATTTCTCGACGATGAATCCCTGCCGGCGATACGAATCGCGAACTACGGAATCGAACTCCATGGTAATGCGGTCGGCCGCGTCAGTGAAACCGTATCGCCGCAGGCCCTGAACGGCAATCAGATGCAGGGGAGCCCAGCCGAACGGCGCGTCCCACTGCTCTCCGCTGTTGAAGGTGCTGGTCATCAGCCCGCCGGAACGCTCGAATTTCGGCAGATTGGCGACAATCCGCTCCGCCTGCTCCTTGCTGGCGATGCCGGCCCACAGGGGATAGAACGTGCTCAGGAACGGATAGCGGCGAATCTTGTGCTGCACGAAGTTGTAATCGTAATAGAGCCCATCGGCCGGATCCCACATGAGGCGATTCACGCGTGCGGCCCGCTCCTGCGCGCGGTGCCGCCACGTGCCCGCTTCGGCCTCCCGGCCCAGGATGCTCATAATCTGCGCGGTTTGCGATTCCATCAGGTACAGCAGAGAGTTGAGGCAGACCGGATCGTAATGAATGATATCGACGCTGAACGGACCATAGCGGTTCGACGGATCGAAGCCGCCCTCGCGGACTGAGCGGTCGCCGGTGTAATACAGCGGCGTGAGCTGGTTCGTCGCCCGATCGTAATACTGGCTGACGTCGTAGTCGGGAACCTGGTGCGTTCGGTAATACTGCTTCACGCGGTCATAGTGCGTGAGGCCCTGGGCATCCACTTCGTCGGCGAGCGCCTCGGGCGCGGGACCGATCCCGATGTCGTAATAGCGGGACAGCCCCGTCTCGGGCGTCAGGTGCGGCGCGGTCATCCAGAACCGGTAGTATTTCTCCAGCGCCGGCACGGCGTCGGCGAGCCACTGGCGATCATGCGTGCGCTCATAGACGCCGAGCAGCATCTGGGTCAGGAACGGCGGCTGAGAGCGGCTCAGATAATACGTACGGTTGGCATTAAGAATCCTGCCGTACTCGCGGATCTCATACAGAAAATTGTCGGCCATGTCTTTGGCCAGCGCCGTTTCTCCATCGCGCAGCAGACCGACCTGTATAAAGAAGCTGTCCCAGCCGTACATCTCGTTGAAGCGTCCGCCGGGCACGACGTAGGGCCGGGGCAGGTAGAGCAGCCCGTGCTCGCGAATCTGGTTAAAGTCCTCCGGGAGCGCGCGGATCTCAATCTTCGAGAGGTCCTCCGGCCGCATCTCGGAGCGGAGTTGCTGGCGCACGCGCGCCACGTCTTCGGTGCGGGAGATGTAGACGGGCCAGCGGTGGTCCGGACCGGCGTGCAGCTTGGGATCGACAGCCGCCGTGGCCAGGCCGCGATTCGAGCGAGTCAGCGTGCCCCAGGTCTGGCGGATATAGGTCAGAATCGGCGGCGGCTGCGACGGGGCGGCGCAGACGGCCGCGACCAGGAGCACCACAGCTGCGGCGCTGCGGCGAGCGCGCGGGAACAGGCCGAACCGCGGGGAGTTCATTTCTTAGCTATTATGAACGGCGCAGAGGAGCCTGCGTCGGAGCGCGCCAGGGCCCGCCACTGTCCAGGGTCATGCCGCGCGTGGCGTGTGCGCAAGGGAGCTGGTCAGTGGACTACAACGACCTGGCGTTCGAAGCAAAGGCGCGCGGCCTCGACGTGCTCGCGCACCCATTCTTCAGTTACGCCCAGGGCTGTGGCGATTTCTTCCGGATCAGCGCCGTTCTGGACTTCGTTGTAGACGAACAGCTTCAATACGTCGGGCATGAGAACCTCCCGGATCCGCCCTCGTTCTTCATGACGGCGGCCATACTGACTGATCGGTCAAGCCCGGAAAAAGCTTTAGTACCTGACGAGAACAGAACCGCCGCGACGCAAGCCGCTCAGCCGCCGCTCGCGACCGTCTTGTTCTGCGCCGGCACGAAATCATCCATGACCGCTTTTCGCAACAGGTTCGGCGGGAGCAGGCCCTGCGACAAAATGAAATCGTGAAATGCCTGGACGACGAAGTGCGAACCCAGCGCCTTCTCCGCCGCGTGGCGGATCTCCAACAGGCGGTTATAGCCGTCGAAATAGGACACGGCCTGGCCGGGCATTCGGAACGTGAACCGCTCCACCTCCTCGTTCGCGAAGGCGGGGGACAGCACGACATCCTTCTCCAGCGTGTCGGTGGCCTGGGCGGGCGTCACCTTGCCCTGCTGAAGTTCCGGATCGAGAAACGCCCGCGCAGCCCGCAGCAGCCGGAGTTGCAGGGAGATGAGCTTGCCGTCATCGGGCATGTAGGGCAGCATGAACCACTCCGAATAAAGACCCCAGCCCTCCACGTTCGTGCTGTTGAAGGCATACAGGGCGCGCGCCAGCGACACGCCGCGCTCCACCATGGCGTCGAACTGAAGCTCGTGCCCGGGACGGGCCTCATGCGCAGTGAGCGTCCACGAAGCCGCGCTGAAGGTGAAATCGTCGTATTTGAGGGTCTTGCCGCCCTGGCCTTTGGTCTCCAGCGGCAGCACAAATTCGCCGCGCTCGCCGTGGTTGTTGATGAGCCGCGGCGGGACCATGTGCGGCGCCGGCTGCTGCGCTGTCTCCGCCGCCGTCGCCAGGCGGATAATCGCCGGACGCGTGGGCAGTGTCACCAGGTGATTGGCGCGAATAATGTCCTCGATTTCCGCAAGGCGCTTCTGATAATGCGGAAGAATCGTGTCCCCGGTGAGCTGCTCCAGCTTCAGCCTGCGGATCACGTCGCGGTAGTCTGACGAGTTCCAGCCGCGTTCTTTGGCCACGCGCGCGGCAACCTGCTGCATCTGGTTCTGAATATCGCCGAACTGCTGATGCGCCATGCTGACCAGCTGGTCGATGGGGTAGTCCACCCCCACGTTTTCGAGATTGATGGCGTACAAGTCCGGTGGGAGGCGGAAATCGGTACGCGCGCGGGGCAGCACCTTCGTGCGTACGAATTCATCGTACTGCGCCAGCTGATCTTTAAGCTTCGCGTACGCGTCTTCGTAGCCCTTCATCTTGTACTTCTCGAGCAGCAGGCCGATACCGGTGACGTACTGATTGGTGTCGCTGAGGTCTTTTTCGACCTCTACTTTTGCCGGCGCCAGCAGCGACGGGTTTTTCTGCAGGCGCTCCTCGTAGATCTGCTCGGCCAGCAGGGTAACGGGTTTATAACCTGGCTCGACACCGGTGTATTTGCGCAGGCGAATCACGGCTGCGGGACGGCGTTCGGCCGCGATCTGATCGTCGAGCAGCGCGTGCAGTCCGCCGAACACGGTCTCCGCGACGTTGTCGTAGGGCAGCAGAGCGTGCTCGTATGCGCTCGAGGAATGAATGCTGCGGTCGGTGGCGGCGATGAGGATCTCCAAATCCTGTTTCACCAGCGGGTCGCGCTCGGCGTCGAGGCGCTTCTGCAGTTCGGTGCGGATATCCGCCGCGTCCTTTCGATATCGTTCGCCGCGGTCGATGGAACGGACGGTAATCTGTTCATCCAGACCCGGAATACCCATACGCGCCGCGGCTTCGGGCGCGTATTTGGCGGTGAGCTGAATGAGAAGCTGGCTGTTCTGATTGCTCCGCTTCACCCAGTCGGGTTCGGTCTGGGCGAGCAGGGGAATGCCGGTGAGCAGGACCATGGCGAGGATACGCATTTCTTCAGCGTAGACGATCAATTCAGGGGTTTGGCGCCAGCGAAACAGCGCCGGGCCTGCACCTCACAACTCAGCGCGCGCCACCCGCGCCGGCGGAAGCGCTGGTCATCTGGTCGGCGCGGAGACGCGAGAACGACGCCTTGAAGGTCTGCACCACCTGCGCGATCTGGTCATTCGCGGGCGGCTCGCCGAAGTACGCGTGGATGAAATCGGCCGTCTGGCCCCAGGTGGTTTCCATAAAGCCGGTGACGCGCTCCCCGATATTGGCGTCGGCGCTGCTGCGCAGATTTTCGATTTGAGCAATCTCGGCAAGCGCGACGTCTGCTTTGCGCCATGGGCAGGCGATGACGTTGAAGCCTTTCATGGCGAAGAAAGCGGCGCCGGGGATGGGGCTGTCGTAGTGCCAGTCGCAGATGACCACATCGCGCGGGATGCGGTCGATGGCCGTCCATGTGCCATTAAAGCTGCCCTCCCATTTGCCGGCTCCGGTCGTTGCGCCATCCAGCAGACGATCGCCCCAGATCCAGAGCTGGCGCTGCGATTTCGCCAGATGATCGTGGAGGGCTGTCACTTCGCCGGCGTACAGCTCGGACGTGAGCCGGCCTTTGCAGCGCGGACACTGCTCGTCGGCAAGGATGAAGACCTCGTCCATTCCGGCGTGAAATGCGTCCGCGTGGAACGCGGTCTCCAGCTCGTCAATGAGGTCGAAAAGAATGGGATGAAGCGCGGGATGCAGCGGGCAGTAGCTGCGGCAGTAGATGCCCTCGTTCTTCGGATAGCGGCCCGGCGTCTCGTCCAGTTCAGGATGTGAGCGCAGCAGGCCGTAGGTCGTTTCCGCCCAGGACTGATGCCCGAGCAGATTGATCTGCGGAATCACCCGCACACCCGCCTGGCGCGCGGCGGCTGTAATCGCGTCGGCGTCGGCCTGGGTCAGCGGATCGGGATCGGTCACCTCGGGGTGGCTCCTGAACTGGAACCGGTAGTCGACCTCCAGGATCAACGTGTTCACGCCCTCTTTCGGCATGCCTTCGCGAATGAAGCGCACCAGCAGAGGGATGTCGGCGGTTTTCGGAGCAAGCAGGTGAAGACCGCGGACGGGCAGCGGAGCGGCGCAAAGGGAGCACACGGACAGCACGAGCAGCGATGAGAAGTAGCGCATGACTCCTACACGCTATCACCGCTCACGCGTGAGTTGATCTCTCCCGCATGAGCCGCCAGTGATACGCCAGCGCGCCGGTGGCGATGGTCAGCACGGCCCAGAACGAGACCTTCGGCTCGTGGATCAGCCCGAAGATGGTGATCCAGATGCCGACCAGGACAAAGAAGACCGGAATTACCGGCCAGGCAAAACTCACGACCTGCAGCTTTCGCCAGCCCGGCCGGCGGCGGAAGATGAGCAGGGAAGCGACAGACATCCCGGCGAAGAAATTCAATGTGAAGCCGATGTAGTACAGCACGTCGCGGAAAGAGCTGAAGGTGATGAGCATGGCGCAGATGCCCTGGCAGACAATGGCGATCACGGGCGTGTGCCAGCGGGGGTCGACGCGCGCGGCGGCGCTGAAGAAGGCGCCGTTTCGCGCCATCGCATAATAGACGCGGGGGCCCACTGTGACCATGGCGTTTACCGTTGCCAGCAGCGATACGCACATCCCGGCGCTGAACAGGCCCGCGGTTTGCGGTCCGAACAGGTGCGAAGCGGCGAGCGCGCCCACGGCAACGACCCCCTTCATCTGCTCCAGCGGAACGGCGTAGATGAAGACGGCGTTCAGGCCGACGTAAATGGCGGCCACGAGCACGGTCCCCAGCGCCAGCGCCATGGGCAGCGTCACGGTGGGGCGTTTCAGCTCTTCGGCGACGTACGTAGCCGCGTTCCAGCCGCTGTAGGCGACGTAGATGAAAAACAGACTGATTGCGAATTGTGCCGACAATGGCGTTGCAGTGGTCCGCACGGCGGCCCTGGAAAAATTCGCGGGATCGCCCGCGCCCGCGGCGAACCCCACGATGACGAAGAGCACGAGCACGGCGACCTTGATCCCGGTGAGCACGTTCTGCACGCCGGCAACACGGCGCACACCAAGGCAGTTGAGAACCGTGAACAGCGCGATGATCGCGCAGGCCAGCATCTGTGCGCCGCCGATGCGCAGGGCCGCGGGTCCGGAGCCGATCACCAGGTCCGCGGACCGGTCGCGAAGCACGGGAAAGAAGTCGCCCAGATAATCGGAAAATCCGACAGCGGCGACGGCAATGGGCGCCGAGAAGCCGGCGAAGAAGGAAACCCAGCCGGTCATGAAGCCCCACGTGGGGCCGTAGGCTTCGGTAAGATACACAAACTCGCCTCCGGAGCTGGGAAAATTGATGCCCAGCTCGGAGTAGCAGATGGCGCCCGCAAGGGCGCACACAGCGCCGACGATCCAGATGGACAGCACCAGAGATGTTGAGCCGAGCTGGCCTGCCAGGAATCCCGTGGTGGTGAAGATCCCGGCCCCGACCATGTTGGAGACCACCAGCGCGGTGGCGCTGACGATCCCAAGCTGGCGGAGAAGCCCGTACGTCGGACGAGTGGACACGCTGCCGGCCATACCTGTACTGCGAGCGCGCAGGTTCCAACGAGCCTGGCCGCGATTCAGTCAGCAGCATATCACGTGGGTTGGTGGAACACTGTAACTTATGTTCAGCCTGCGTGAGCCTCGGCAACTCCGCCGACAGGGGCCATCATTGTTGTCTTACGCGCGTTCAGGCATGACGCGTGAGCCGGTCGAGCCGAGAGGATTCAGCCTGGATGAATATTGCGTCCGCGTTGGTTCGGGTCGGGCAGACTTCGCGCGCGGCCCCGAGGCCGTCCGGGAGTGGAAGATGTTCGACCTCGGCTGGCTGCGCGTTGATCCCCCGGGAGCGACAATCGTCGAGGGGACCCAGGTGGCGGTTGTCATCCGACACTTCGGCTTCTGGTCAGTGAACTGGAGCCAGATCGTGTATATCGTCGACGAGGACAGGCGATTTGGCTTCGCATACGGCACGCTCATGGATCACGCCGAATCCGGCGAAGAGCGGTTCACGGTGACGCTGCGGCCGGACGGGTCGGTGTGGTACGAAATACGCGCGCTCTAACGCCGCGGCACGCGCTGGCCCGCCTCGCTTATCCGCTGAGCCGCCGCCTGCAGAAATCCTTCGCCCGCGAGTCTCTCGCGGCCGTGCGGCGGGCCGTGAGCGACAGCGGAACGTTTCTTTGCTGTACTTGAATAAATGCGGCGGCGCAGCTTTCTCGGTGAAGTGGAACTCTTGGTTCTGCTCGGCCTCGTGCGGCTTCATGACAAGGCCTACGGAGTTCCGGTCGCGAAGGAACTCTTGCGATTACCGGTCACGACGTTGTCGTGGGCAGCATCTGCGCCACTCTCAAGAGGCTGGAGCAGAAAGGTCACGTGACCGCCGAGCTCGGCGACCGACACCTGAGCGGGGTGGACGTGCAAGCGGTGTTTCCGGCCGACGGCTGCGGGTCTGCGTGCGTTGCGAATACTCGCAGCGCCCTGACGAGTCTCTGGACCGGCGTGCCGCTGTTGGAAGGAGGCCGCTCATGAAGAATCCGCGGCATTTGGCCCTTTCGCTGTTGCGTCACTGTCCGGGTCGCGACAACGATGCTCTCGCCGGTGATCTCGTCGAGAGGTTTAGTGGGGGAGACAAGCGCCTGGTTTTTGGGAACAAGCTCTGGTTGCGCTCGCGTTCGGGTTCGCCGGCGGGTGCCGCCGGCATGGGCATGACGGATCCCGCCAGCGCATAGGTCAAATACGGCCATCGCTGGCGGAAACGGCGGCCATCACCCTGGCGCTGCTCTTTGCGGCTCAGTACGCACCTGAATTTGTGCCGTGGTTGCCACGGTTTC
>DASRCB010000070.1:0-4967 GCA_035653295.1 Bryobacteraceae bacterium | reverse complement strand
CCGGAGGAGCAGAAGCTCAAGATCGACCGCTCCGGCCTGGGCAAGTACTTCGGCCACACCGCCATCGTCAAGGAGAAGGACGCGGCCGCTTACCGCGAGCTCGCGGCTGCGCGCCGCATGGACCCCGCGCGCACCTGGATGATCGGCAACAGCCCGAAATCGGACATCAATCCGGCGCTCGAGGCCGGTTTGAACGCCGTCTTCGTCCCGCACGCGCACACCTGGGTTCTGGAGAAGCAGGACATCCGGCCCGGCGCGGGAAAGCTGATCCAGGTCGAGCGGTTCAGCGAGCTGCGAGGCTATTTCTGAGGCTTAGTGGCATTTCGCCACGATCAGAGTGATATCGTCGTGCTGCTCGCCGGCCGTGAAGGCCTGAACCTCTTCGACGGCCAACCGGACCAAAGCCTGAGGCGATGACGGAGCGTGCCGGCGCAGCGATTCGATCAGCCGCTCCTCGCCGAACTCCTCGCCGGCATGGTTGAAGGATTCGGTAACGCCATCGGTATAAAGACACAGAGTGTCCCCGGGAGCCAACTGGCGCTCCTCGGTGACGCAGTCGAAATTCTTGAAAAGTCCCAGCACGCCGCAGGTGGACGGGAGCCTCTCGACGGAATCGTCGCGGCGGAGGATCAGTCCGGCGAGGTGCCCGCAATTCGCATAACGGATGCGGCGCTGTGCCTCGTTGTACTCGATAAACAGGAGCGTCGCGTAGGCTTCGTCCGTGGTGGTCTCGAAGAACAGGCGGTTGAGGGTCTGAAGGAATCGCGCCGGCTGCTCCACCGCGATGGGCACAAAGGGACGGTAGGAGTACGTAGCGCAGAGGTTGCGCACATGCGCCTGCAAATTGGACATGAGCAGCGCGGCCGGCATTCCTTTCCCGCAAACGTCGGCGACGAGCAGCCCGAGCCGCCCGCGTCCCAAATCCAGAAAGTCGTAGTAGTCGCCGCCGACGTGGCGGGCCTGCACACAGGCCGCTGCGCAGTCGAGCGTTGTGAGTGCCGGTGCAACGCGCGGGAACAGCTTGGCCTGAACCTGCCGCGCCGCCTCCAATTCGTGAGCCGCCCGCCGCTGAGCCTGTATCTCGCGGTTGGCCGGATCGAACCCGACGAGCGCAAAACGGTTTCCGTCCACATCCTCGAAACCGGTGACGATGCCGCCCCAATCTTCCCGCTGCGGCGGATGAGAGAATCGAACGCCGCGGCTTTTCCATTCGGCGAACTTCGCCGGAATGTCATCGCTGACAAAAACAGTGAACCTGCCCTTTCCGACGAGGGCGTATTCCTCATCGCCGGGCTTCGGGCAGATCAGCGCCAGGATGGAAGTGCCGTCCGGCGGAGCGACGGTCACGCAGCGGCCCAGCTCGTCGGTCGAATCGGAGAGCGCACGGAAGCCGAGCTGGTCTACGTAGAATCGGAGGCTTTGTTCGATGTTACGAACAAAGACCGGGAGAGCATGGATTCTTAAATAGGGTCCGTTCTGTCTCACGCCAGGCGCCGCCGCGGCCGCGGCGGCATGCGGTGAGGGGAACGTATTTTCCACGAGATGCCGGATGAGCTCGTGACCCACGGGCGAGATTATAACAAAGCCGGTTTCAGGACTGACTTGCGCTGGCGGTGGACCGTTCAGCGGCGGGAATATTCCCGGGCGGCCGCCTCGTCTTCCTGTTGATACGCCCCGGCCCAATAGCCCGACTCAGGCAGTGTCTGGGGTTTGTCACGGTACTTCAGACAGCGCTGGCAATAGAACAGATCGACGCGGGTTGGCACAGGCTTGAAAGCGTCGGGCGGAATCCGGACCTGACGCAGAAAAATGTAGCGGTGGCCGAGCAGAAGGCATCGCATGCCCAGAGTCTACATCAGCGAGGCGCGTGGCGCACCTCGTAATGTACGGCCACTGGCTCGATCCGGCTGAGCCGCCGCGGTGGCCCAGGCAGTAGCGCGCGATCTGGGATCGAGAAAGAAGTTAAAGCGGGCGCGTTTGGGTGATAGGGGTGAGTGCGCCCGCTGTCGTAACGGGGATTGTCTAATGGGCGCGTGCGCCAAGCAAAACGTTACAGGACGCGCGAATATTTTCGAGGCCTAGCCCTTTCGAGCTACTTGTATGAAGTAAAAGGCTTTATTCGCTGCCTCCGCTAACTTCCGCCAATTAGCCGATGGTATACTAGCCCGCGATGGGAACCAATTTTGCTCCGGCTCCCCAGGCGCCCCACGCAACTCCTCATCCTCCCGGACCAGCCGCGAGGCCGCGCAAGGGCTACGGTTGGGTCTGGATTCTGCTGCTCGCGGCGGCCGGCGCGGCCGCCTATCGTTATTATTGGCAGCCCGCGCATGCGGCCGGCGCCAAGGAGAGCGCGCCGGCGCCGGCGGCTCCATCCAAGAAGGGAATGGGTGCCGTTCCCGTCGTTACCGCGACGGTGCGCCGCGGCGATTTCGGCATTTATCTTACCGGCTTGGGTTCGGTAACGGCATATAACACGGTCACGATCCGCACCCGCGTGGACGGCGAATTGATCCGCGTGGCGTTCCAGGAAGGCCAGCTCGTCCATAAGGGCGACCTGCTGGCCGAAATCGACCCGCGCCCGTACCAGGCGCAGCTCGTTCAGGCGGAAGGCCAGTTGGCCCAGGCGCAAGGGCAGCTCGCCCGCGACCAGGCCACGCTTGAAAACGCCCGCGCCGACCAGCGCCGCTACAACGAACTGGCAGCCCAGGGTGTCGTTTCCCGCCAGCAGTCCGATACCCAGACCGCCACCGTTCGTCAGGCCGAAGGCGCCATTAAAGCGGACGAAGGCGTCATCAAAGCCGACGAAGGCGCCATCCAGAACATCAAGCTGCAACTGGTCTACTGCCGCATCGTATCCGAGCTCGACGGCCGCATCGGCCTTCGCCTGGTCGATCCGGGCAACATCGTGCATGCCGCCGATGCCAATGGCATGGCGACCATCACGCAGCTCCAGCCGATCGCCGTCCTCTTCAACGTGGCGCAGGATTACCTCCCCGAGATCATGAAAAGGTGGAACGCAGGCCAGAATCTCCCCGTGGAGGCCTGGGACCGCGACCTCAAGCGGCGCATCGCCACCGGGAAGCTGCTGACCATCGACAATGCCATCGACCCCGGCACCGGCACCGCGCGCCTCAAGGCCGAATTCGCCAACCAGGACAATTCCCTCTTCCCGAACCAGTTCGTCAACGCCCGCCTGCTCCTCGATACGCGCCGCGGAGCCGTGATCGCGCCGGCCGCCGCCGTGCAGCACAGCCCGGATTCCAGCTTCGTCTACGTGGTGAAGGACGACCGGACGGTGGAGATGCGGACCGTCACGCCGGGCCCGGTACAGGGCGATGATGCGATTGTCGAGAAGGGCCTGGCGCCCGGCGAGATCGTGGTGGTGGATGGAGTCGATAAGCTGCAGCAGGGGACCCGCGTGGAGGCGCGCGCGGCCGATCAGGGGAAGAGCGCGCCAATTCCTGACGGCCGCGGCTCTGAGAACGGGCTCGGGCATCGTTCGGCGTCCCAATGAGCCCCTCCCGTCCATTCATCCTCCGGCCCATCGCCACTTCGCTGCTGATGGTCGGAATCCTGCTGGTCGGCGGCGTGGCGTTCAAGCAGTTGCCGGTTTCGGCGCTGCCGCAGGTCGATTATCCGACCATTCAGGTAGTCACGTTCTACCCCGGCGCGAGCCCCGACGTGATGTCCTCTTCGGTGACCGCGCCGCTCGAGCGCCAGTTCGGGCAGGTGCCCGGATTGAACCAGATGACCTCGGCGAGCTCGCAGGGCGCGTCCGTCATTACGCTGCAGTTCGTACTCGACCTGAACATCGATGTGGCCGAGCAGCAGGTGCAGGCCGCCATCAACGCCGCCACCACGTTTCTTCCCAAGGATCTGCCCAATCCGCCGATTTACAGCAAGACCAACCCCGCCGACGCCCCGATCCTCACGCTCGCCCTCAGCTCCGCCACGCTGCCGCTGGCGAAGGTGGAAGACCTGGCCGATACGCGCCTCGCGCAGAAGATTTCGCAGCTTCCCGGCGTCGGACTGGTGAGCATCTCGGGCGGGCAGAAGCCCGCCGTGCGCGTGCAAGCCAACCCCACCGCGCTTTCCGCATACGGGCTCAATCTGGAAGACCTGCGCAACGCGATCGCCGCCGCCAGCGTGAACCAGGCCAAGGGCAGCTTCGATGGCGCGCACCAATCGTTCACCATCGCGGCCAACGACCAGCTTCTCACCAGCGCCGAATACAAGCCGCTGGTGGTGGCCTATCGCAACGGCGCGCCGGTTCTGCTCTCCGATGTGGCGACCGTCGTGGATGAAGCCGAGAACGTCCGGCAGGCCGCGTGGATGAACCAGACGCCGGCGGTGATCCTGAATATTCAGCGGCAGCCGGGCGCCAACATCATCGAGGTCGTGGATCGCGTCAAACGCCTGCTGCCGGTGCTGCGCACTTCGCTCCCGGCCTCGATCGACATCGCGACTCTCACGGACCGCACCACCACGATCCGCGCCTCGGTGGCCGACGTGGAATTCGAGCTGCTGCTCTGCATCGCGCTGGTCATCATGGTGATTTTCCTGTTCCTGCGCAACATCAGCGCCACCATTATCCCCAGCGTCGCCGTTCCGCTCTCGCTCGTCGGCACATTCGGCGTGATGTACCTGCTCGGCTACAGCCTGAATAATCTCACGCTGATGGCGCTCACCATTTCGACCGGCTTCGTGGTGGATGACGCCATCGTGATGATCGAAAATATCATGCGGTACATCGAGGAGGGCGTGCCGCCGCTCGAAGCGGCGCTGCGTGGCTCCGAGCAGATCGGCTTCACCATTCTTTCGCTGACCGTGTCGCTGATCGCGGTGCTCATCCCGCTGCTGTTCATGAGCGACATCGTGGGCCGGCTGTTCCGCGAGTTCGCCATCACTCTCAGCGTGACAATCCTGGTTTCGGCATTCGTTTCCCTGACGCTCACCCCGATGATGTG
>DASRCB010000069.1:0-4129 GCA_035653295.1 Bryobacteraceae bacterium | reverse complement strand
CATGCAGCGCAACGGGCTCGACAACCAGGCGCAGTTGACCGCGACCATCAACGCGGCGCTCCGCGCCAATGTGTCGTTCTATCCGATCGATGCGCGCGGCCTGGTGGCTTCGGCGCCGCTCGGCGATGCGACGAAGTCCTCACCGGGCGGAGCGGGCATGTACAGCGGCAGCTCGGCCCGCGCCAGCCAGAGCAACTTCCAGGGACAGCAGGAGACTCTATACACACTGGCCGCGGACACCGGCGGCAAGGCGCTGCTCGACAACAACGACCTTGCCGTGGGAATCCAGCAGGCGCAGAAGGACATGTCGAGCTATTACATCCTGGGCTACTACAGCGATAATGACAAGCTCGACGGCCGCTTCCGCACGATCAAGATCACGTTCAAAAATCCGGCGCTGCAGGCGCGGATTTCGAAGTTCGATTACCGCCGCGGCTACTTCGCGGGCAAGGACTTCAAACAGTTCAACTCGACCGATAAAGAGCGGCAGCTTGCCGAGGCGCTGATGTTGGGCGACCCCGTCACGGACATCGATATCACGATGGAGATCGACTACTTCCGGCTGGCGCGCGACCGCTATTTCGTGCCGATCGCCGCCAAGATTCCAGGAAGCGAGATGGAGCTGGCGCGCAGCGGCGGGGCGGAGCGGACCACCATCGATTTCATCTGCGTGGTGAAGGACGCGGCGGGCAAGCAGGTGGCGAACGTGCGCGACTTCGCGGATTTCAAGCTGAAGGGCGCCACCGCGCAGGATCTGGCCAAACACCCGATCAGCTACGACACCGGTTTCACCCTGCCGCCGGGGAACTATTCGCTCCGTTTCGTCGCGCGCGAGAACACCACGGGCAAACTCGGCACCTACGATGCCAGGTTCACGATTCCGGACCTGACCAGCGAGCAGAAGCGGCTGCCGATCAGCTCGGTGATCCTAAGCAGCCAGCGCATGGATATGAATCAGGCGGTATTCAACGCGGAGAAGGACAAGAAGATCCTCGCCGCGAATCCGCTCATCGAGGACGGCAAGAAGCTGGTGCCGAGCGTGACGCGCGTGTTCAACAAGAATCAGGAGATGTACGTCTACCTGCAGGCGTACGAGCCCACGGCCGAGAGCACGCAGCCGCTGGTCGCAACCGTAAGCTTCATCCGGGGACGCGTGAAGGCGTTCGAGACCGCGCCGCTCGAAATCACCGAAGGGCTGGATGCGAAATCAAAGGCGCTGCCGCTGAAATTCAGCGTGCCGCTGGGCAAGCTGGCGCCCGGCAAGTACACCTGCCAGGTCTCGGTGCTCGATCCGAGCGCGCAGAAATTCGCGTTCTGGCGCGCGCCGGTCGTGGTGGTGCCGTAGGACCGGGCATGCCCGGCCCGGGTTGGGTGTGAGCACGGTTTCCGCAATTCTGGGTCAGCGCTGGCCGCGCTGCCGGGCCGGCGCGATCTTCCCCAAGCCGCTGTGGCGCGCGCTGCTCTCGATCCCGGCGGCGCGAGCGTGCCGGGGCGACGCGGCGCGGACGCCGCGGACGGAGTAGCATGCTTCGGTTGCAAACCAATCATAACCAAAGAGGAGCGTGAGACCGGCGGGGGTGGCTGAGATAATCCGGGGCAGAGGCCCGTACCATGCAGACGCCGTCCGAAGCGCACCTCCGCCAGATGCGGGAAGCGCTGGACCTTTGGCCGGACCGGATCGACATGGCCAATCTCCTGCCCATCTTCGTGCCGGCATCTTTTTTCGCCCTGGGCAATTGGCCGGGCCCGCATACGCGGCTGCGCGCGCCCGACATCGCGCTGACCTGGACCGTGCTGTTTCCGAACCAGACGATGCGGTACGTCAACTTCGCGACGCAGCGCTACTGGGAGGAATGCGACCTGGATTGGCAGCAGATCGCGCTCCAGAATCTGGCCGCCCGGACCAGCGGGCACGCCGGCGTACACGAGATCCGGAACGAGAGCGGCGGGCTTTCGGCCGTCGCGTTTATGTTCGAGGACGGGCTCGGACCGTCGCGGCTGCTCTTCCGGGCCAGCTTGTCGGAGTGGTTTCCGGCAGGCTACCGCGTGGCGATTCCCGAAATGAGCTGCGGCGTGGCTTTCGCCAGGGATCTCGATGGAGAGCCGCTCGAGAAAATCCGGACGATGATCGAGCACTGTTACCGGAAGGGCACGCGGCCTGTCTCACCGATGGTATACGATCCCGAGGGCCTGCTGCCGCTCGAGGGTGCGGGCGCATAGCGGGTTTCTTTTCGTGATAGACAACCCTCCGTGGCACGAAGGTCATGATCTGGACGGCGTCTCTCCCTGCCTCAATGGGTCACTCGGCCGCAGCGCCGGGTATGTTTTCGCCTGTGGAATATACTGAAAACTTCCCGCAGCCCTCCGGTGCCGCCCGAGCGCCCTTCCGTTGGCACAGATGACCGTAGCCTTCCTCCTGCAGGGCGGCATCGATCTGAGCAAGTTCCGACGATGACAGGTATTCGAGGCCGTACCCGATGCGACCGTCGCGGATGTGATTCGAGTGCAGCAGAGTCTCGCGATGGTACACACAGCCGTTCTCGTGGACGACTTTCGATTGATCGAGGGCAGTGAAGTCACGCGCCAAGGCTCTCACGCGCTCTAGAGAATTGGCCTCGACGATCCCGGAAATCGCACCGGAACCCAATCGAAGGCCCAGGTACTCGGCAATAGTTGCTACGGTGGACTGGGGATCGGTCATGATCAACTTATAGGACACTACCAGCCCGCAGCCGGTCGACCGGTGAAAGGACCAGATACGAAGCGCATTACGAAGCGGGCTAATCCAGTGCTCCAATGAGTGGCCGAACATGCGCATGGCGGAAACGGCCGCATCATAGGGGTGCCGCCAGGTGTAGATCGGCTTCACCATACCGCTACGGCAAAGATCGTATACCGACGGGTCGAGGCTGTGGGATTTGATCACCACGTGGGAAGACCTGGGGCGAATCGCAGAATGCACTACGGCCGGGTTCTCATTGTAAAGTCCGTACACTTTCTTTGAGCCATCGGCTCTCAGCAGCGCTCGTACCACATTGAACGACCAGGTGGAGCCGCTGCGAATCATTCCATCACAGAGGACGACCATTAAGGGGCCTTTTCATGGGTAATATCTCCGATAGTAACCCTACGCAGTCCGATTTTACTCGGCGAAGCAGCGGATATCTTTCGATACGTCTACTCTCCCCGCTCCCAGTTCACCGTTTCCTCATCCGGCGCATCGAACTCCTCGGGCTCGATCTGGTGCAGACACAGGCTCTCGGTGGGCAGGATGTTGCGCCACTGGTTCACCAGCTTGCGGTACGCCTCTCCGACCGGGCGGATTTTGCGGTCGAGGTCGTACAGGCCGAGCGGGTTGACGTGGCCGTTGTCCTCGCGCAGGGTGGTGTCCCAGTCGACCTGGTCGGTCAGGCTGTACCAGGTGAAGCCGATGATCGGGACGCCGTCCTCCTTCAGCCGCACCATATTGGCCCATTCCTTCCACAACCACGCCGGCGCGCGCGCGGCGTCCCCGAGATTGGTTTCGGTGTGCATGACGGGCAGGTGATAACGCTCGTAGTAGTGGCGGGTGATGACGTAGTAACCGAAGATTTCGCCAGACCCCTGAATGGGGCCGTGGCTGGGCACGGCGTGCTCGTTGGTGACGTAATAGTCGTTGCCCATGACGCAGTAGGGGCGGATGTGGGCGGCGTGGCTGAGGAACCAGTGATACTCCTCGCGGGTCATGCCGTGGTCCATGAGGTATTCATACATGACGCCGCGGACGTCGTGCCCGTAGGAGAGGTCGAGCGAAAGGAAGCGCTTGTGGTTGAGCACGGCGGCGCGGGGAAGCGCCTCGGGCTCGATGGCGTGGAAGTATTCGGTGGATTCGCTCTGGATGAAGAGGGCCTGCGGCTGCACCTTGAGAATCGCCTCTTCGGCCAGCAGGTTGGCTTTGGCGAGGTGCTTGAGCGCGGTGACGAAACCCACATCCGACTTCAGCCGCTCGTTCCACCAGCCGTACTGGCCGGAGAAGGTCGCGTTCACGAAGATCTCGTTGACCGGCGTGTAGAAGCGGATCCACGGGAACCGCTTCGCGAAGGCTCCGGCATACGCCGCAAAGAGCGCGGGCCAGTCGGGATTCTGGAAA
>DASRCB010000068.1:0-23360 GCA_035653295.1 Bryobacteraceae bacterium | reverse complement strand
CGAGGTCCCAGCGGTCGCACGGGTCGATGTTCCAGCCACGCACAGCGGGCGAGAGCTGATACGCGACGGGCAGGTGAAACAACGGAATGACATGGCGCGCGGCGATCAGCGCGCGCTCGGCCTGATAAAGGCTGTTGGGATCGTCGGTTATGGCCGGCGGCAACGACCCGCCCAGGGCTGCAGCCATGTCGCCGAGGGCCTGTTTCGGATCCGGCGACGCGATGCGCAGCGAGACCAGCCGCACATCCGGTTTGTCGGCGCCCGCTGGACGGAGCGTCAGGCCGGCTTCCGCCGCGTTCAGCATGATGCGCTCGGCGATGGGACGCAGCAGCGGCGACTGCGCATCGAAGGCGAAGGCGAGCGCTGGGACGCCTGCGGCCAGCTCGCGCGCGCGGCTCACGTTATGGTCGGAGGGAAACAGGAAAGCATAACCGGTGAGCCATTGCGGCAAGAGCGCGCCTGAGATCTCGCCCTGCCGCTGCAGCAGAACGTTCCGAATCGCCGAGCGGTCGATGGCGAGCGCGAGCGCTTCCCGGACGCGATCATTCTCGAGGACAAGGCCGAGGGTTCGGATGGGCTGGGTCTCGACGACGCGCGCACCCTGCTGCTGGGCCCGGCGCACGTCGGCAAGCGGCACGTCGATGATGTCAGCGCGGCCGAGCTCGAAATCGAGGGCCTGTTCGCGCGCGCCGCGGCCGAGCCGAATTTCAACGCGATCCAGATAGGGGCGGCCGGCCCAGTAGTCGTCGTTCGCTTCGAGGCTGACGGATTTCCCGGGTTCCTCGCCGGCGATGCGAAACGGACCCGCGCCGGACGCCGCGGCATCGGGCGCGCGCATCGGCTTCGCGGGTTGCCAATTCAGCCGCGCCAGCATCTCGGATACGTTCACCGAAGACGTGTCGATGCGCAGAGTTCCGCCGTAGTGCGGCCGGCGCGCGGCATGGGCGGAGAGCGCGGCCACCAGCAGGCTAATGGCTGCAATCGACGCTGATGTTGTAAGCCGCATATCGCCGCGACGCGGGGTCGCGAATGATGGCCAGCGCGCCGTCTTCGGCGGGCCACAATGCAAGCACAGGACCGGGTAAGTCGGCTGGCTCGCTGGCGGCCGAGGGCTGGCGCGGGTCGCTCGTATCGTATGCCGTGACGGAATCCGGCGAGGCGCGATCGCCAGGAGCAGTGGCCAGCACCTCGCCGCGCGCACAGCCGCTCCCGATTTTGATGAAGTCGTCGCCCCACGAGTCTGGTGGATCGAAAGGAACCGCGCGCGGATGCACTTCCAGCGTGTTCCGGCCGGGCGTGAAGCGCGCCTCCGCACCGCCCACAGAGAAAGCGGCGGATCCCGGCTCACAATGCGCGTCGAGCGATGGACTCCATGAGCCGTGGCAGGTGGCGCCCGGCAGGAAAGCCGTGAAGGAATCGCCGCTGATCTGAAGCCGGCCGCGCGGATCGCGGATGACCGGCGCTCCGTCGAGCGCGCGCGAATCGGGCCGCTCCCAGCCCGCCGCGCCGCGGACATAAACGACAATCGCCGAGGGTTCGAGAATCAGCATGCGATCGGCGGCGATGGCGAGGTCGAGCATGGGTGTGTCCTGCTCCCAGCCGATCCGCGCCGCCAATGATGTGTGCATGGCCTGCGGGGCGGGCGCGTCCGGCTGCCAGGGCTGCATGTCCTCGACGCGTTCGCCATTGCGTTCCAGCTCCGCGACGAGAAGATACCCGCGGATGTTCCGCGAAAGCGTGAGGGTAATGTCAACCGTCTGCGCGGCGCGTTTCGAACCGGAACGAAGCGCGCGCTCGAACGTGGTCCGCGCCCGTGCTGCATCTCCGCCGCTGAGGGATGAAATATCGTGCAGGATGACGTGCGGCGCCTCATTTGCCGCAAGCCGAGCCGCCACCCTGCGCGCCAGCGTATGGACTGCCTCATCAAGCGTTTCGCCCGAAACGGCAAAGGCGAAAAGGAGGCAGAAGACGACTCCCCGGAACACCGCTGGAATCATATCAGACCGAAGCCGCGCGGCCGGTCACTGACTGCTCTGCGCCGCGGCCGGCACGCCCTTCAGCACATCGTTGGCGAAGAAGAACTTGCCGTCGCTGGGCACCATCATGATCTGCACCTTGTCGGACAGCTTTTCGGCGATGATTTTCTGGATCAGCATGGGGTTTTCCTTGAGCGCCTCGGCTTCCAGCTTCATGCGCGTGGCGTCGGCGACGGCGACGTGGCTGATGCGGTCGGCCTCGGCCTCGGTCAGCAGCTTGCGGCGCTGCAACTCGGCCTTGCTGTCGATCACCTTGGCGTCGGCCATGGCCTCGGCGTTTTTCTCGGTGGCTTCCTTGCGCGCTTCCGCTTCCAGCCGCGACTGCTCGATCTGCTTCTGCTTCAGCGGCAGCGTGTACTGCATCGCGTCAGACTGCGCTTTGGCGTCGATCACCGTGGTTTCTGCGCGGGCCTCGGCGGCTTTCACGTCGCGCGCCTTCTGCGCCTCGGCCTCGAGGGCTGCTTCCTTAACCTGCTTTTGCTTCAGGTCCAGTTCGATGGTCATGCGGTCGTTCTCCTGCTCCTTGAGCAGCAGGTTCTCCATTCCTTTGGCGTACTCTTCAGGGAGTTGCACGTCGCGCAGCATGACTTCCTTCACCACGATCCCGTCGGGCGCGAGTTTGCGGACGATATCGCCGGCTACAGTCTGGCGGATCTGCTCGCGCTTCGTCGCGAACAGTTCGCGGACCATATAGTTGGGCGTGGCCTGGCGGAAGGAACTGGCGATGACCGGGGGCACGACCTCCTGCTCCACCGGCTGCGGCACGTTGCTCTCGATCCACGGCAGGCGGCGCGGGTCGAGGCTGTAGCGGACGGTGACGGCCAGGCCGACGGTCAGGCCCTCCTTTGTCTGGACCGTGAGCACGTCGGTCTTGGGCTTACCCTCTTCGGCGGGGGCCCCGGTAGAGAAGACGCGATCGCGAATACTGAACAGCTCCACGTGATCGATTAGCGGAGCGACCCAGTGGACGCCGGGGTACAGGGTCGAGGGCAGCGCGCCCTGAAACTGGCTGACCTGAACGCCCGCGTAACCGCTCGGCACCAGCACGATGCTGAGCGCCAGCAGGATGGGCAGCGCGCCGATGAGCGCGAGGCGCAGGCTCAGCGGCCAGCGGAGCGTCACCGGTCCGGGCTGATCGGTCGTTTCAGGCGGCTCCTGGTCCGCGCCGATCAGCGAAGAAGGGCGGCGCTGGCGGATGCGGACGGATTGATAGAGATCCCAGGCGAGGATTCCCGCTGCGGCGAGCAGGAAACCGACACCGATTGCGCTGAGAAGGTACTTGATGAACAGCATGATTTTTTCCTTTCCTAATCTGCTTCGGACAGAAGTTTCCTGAAGTCGGCTGAAGGCTCGGCGAGGAGTTGCACGGGAACGCCGACGTCAACGAGATCGAAGAGATTTTCCACGTCGGCGTTGCGCATACGGATGCAGCCGTGTGAGTCGCTGTGGCCGATGGATTTCGGCGCATTCGTTCCGTGGATGCCGTAACCGCGAACGCTGAGGCCCATCCAGCGCGTGCCGAGGGGGTTGGAAGCGCCCGGCCGCACGGCGCCGTGGGGACCGTACCACACCGGATGCGCCACGCGGTTGACGATACGGAAGTCGCCCCGGGGCGACGGTGTGGATGGTTTGCCCGAGGCGATTTCGTACGCGCGCAGCAGGTGATCGCCCTCGAGCAGCACCAGCTTGTGATCGGGAATGCTGATCACGATACGGCAGTCGCCGCACTGCTTATCGCGAGCAAGGGCGGTTGCGGCGGCGAGGAACAGCGCGGCGACGAACCGGTGCGTCTGATGGCCGGAAATCGGTAAGCCGTTCATGCCACGGTGAATGGCAGGCGCGGGGCCGTGAGAGAGAGCGTTGATTCGGAACGGGTTGCCTCGTGTGGAAGTCAGCGGCGTGTGTGCGCGGTGACACGATGGCTGTCAGGGCACACACGAAGTTCGCAGCTCCGGAGCACTCCATCCCCGCACGGAGGAGATTCCACGACCCCGTTTCATACAATGAAAGTACATGGAAATCATAAAGATCGTTGGGCGGGAGATCCTCGATTCCCGCGGCAATCCTACTGTCGAGGCGGACGTTCATCTTGCCGACGGCACCATGGGTCGCGCCGCCGTGCCATCCGGCGCATCCACCGGCGAACACGAAGCGGTCGAGCTTCGTGATAACGATAAAGGCCGCTATCTTGGCAAGGGTACGCGCAAAGCGGTCGACAACATCAACTCCAAAATCGCGCCCGCCGTAACGGGCATGGAGGCCGAGGACCAGGCCGCGATCGACCGCAAAATGATCGACCTCGACGGCTCAGCGAACAAGGGCAAACTGGGCGCAAACGCGATTCTCGCCGTCTCCATGGCCACGGCCCGCGCCGCGGCCGCCTCGCAGATGACGCCGCTTTATCGTTATCTGGGCGGCGTGTCCGCCAACCTGCTGCCCGTGCCCATGATGAACATCCTCAATGGCGGCGCGCACGCGGACAACTCCGTCGACCCGCAGGAATTCATGATCGTGCCCTACGGCGCATCGACGTTCGCGGAGGCGCTGCGCATGGGCACGGAGGTGTTCCACACCCTCAAATCCGTTCTGAAGAAGCGCGGGTACTCGACCGCGGTCGGCGACGAAGGCGGGTTCGCGCCCAACCTGAAGTCGAATGAAGAGGCTTTGGAGGTGGTGCTCGAGGCCATCAACAAGGCGGGCTACAAACCGGGCCAGGATGCCGGCATCGCGCTCGACCCCGCGGCGAGCGAGTTCTACGATGCCGAGAAGAAGAAGTACGTGTTCAAGAAGTCCGATAAGAGCGAGCGCGACTCCGATCAGATGGTTCGTTTCTGGGCGGACTGGGTGCAGAAATACCCCATCATCTCCATCGAGGACGGCATGGCCGAAGACGACTGGGAAGGCTGGAAGGCGATCACCACCGCGCTGGGCAACAAGATCCAGCTTGTCGGGGATGATCTGTTCGTCACCAACACCGAGCGCCTCGAGCAAGGCATCAAGCGCGGGATCGCGAACTCGATTCTGATAAAGGTTAATCAGATCGGCAGTCTGACAGAGACGCTGGAAGCCATCCAGATGGCAACCAACGCCGGTTACACCTCGGTGGTGTCGCACCGCTCCGGTGAAACCGAGGACGCTTTCATCGCGGATCTCGCGGTGGCTACCCGCGCGGGCCAGATCAAAACCGGTTCGGCGAGCCGTACCGACCGTATCGCCAAGTACAATCAGCTGCTCCGGATTGAAGAGGAGCTCGGCCCCGCCGCGAAGTTCCCGGGAAGAAAGGCATTCCACCAGTAAATGCCGGATAAGAAACCGCTTGTACTTACAATTCTCGACGGCTGGGGTTACTCCCCGGCCGTCGAGGGCAATGCGATAGCAGCAGCGAGAAAGCCGACCTATGACATGCTGCTGCAGACTTTCCCTCATACCCTGGTTCATACCTCCGGCCCTTATGTCGGCCTGCCGGAGGGGCAGATGGGGAACAGCGAGGTCGGCCATTTGAATATCGGCGCCGGCCGGGTCATTTACATGGACGTGACCCGGATCGACCTGATGATCGCCACCGACGAGTTACGCAATAACGCCGTAATCCGCGATCTGATGACTTACGCCCGCACGCATCGCCTGCATCTGATGGGGCTGCAGAGCGACGGCGGTGTGCACTCCATGAACACGCACCTGTACGCGTTGCTGAAGATCGCGAAGCGAGAAGGCGTGGAGGATGTCTGTATCCACTGCTTCATGGACGGCCGCGACACCCCGCCCGAGAGCGGCGCGGGGTACGTGGAAGAGTTGCAGAAGCAGATCCGCGAGATCGGCGTGGGCCGCATCGCCACTGTCGCGGGCCGCTACTACGCCATGGATCGCGACAAGCGCTGGGAGCGCGTAGAGCGGGCGTTCGATGCCCTGGTGCACGGCAAGGGCGAGAAGGCGACCGACCCCGTAGAAGCCATCCGCCGCTCTTATGAGAAAGGCGTTACCGACGAGTTCATCGAGCCGGTAGTAATTGTCGATGCCGAGAACGAGCCGGTGGGGCTGATCCGCGACGAGGACGCCGCCATGTTCTACAACTTTCGGGCGGACCGCGGCCGCGAAATGAGCATGGCGCTTAACGGCGATCCGGCAGTTCCGTTTCACTCTGCCGCGCCGAAAAGCCTGAAGTACGTAACCATGACGCAGTACGACAAGAGCTTCCCGTTTCCCTTCGTACTGCCGCGCGAGCACCCCAGTAATATTCTCGCCGACATCATGGCCCAGCTGAACTGGCATAATCTGCGGGTCGCCGAAACTGAGAAGTACGCGCATGTGACTTACTTCTTCAACGGCGGCAACGAAAAGCCGTACCCGGGGGAAGAGCGTGAGTTAGTGGCTTCGCCGAAGGTTGCCACTTACGACCTCAAGCCAGAGATGAGCGCCCAGGGCATTGCGGATCTTGTGGTGAAGAATATCGAGCGCGGCGGCCTGGACGTCATCGTGATGAACTTCGCGAATGCGGACATGGTGGGGCATTCGGGAAAGATGGCGCCCACGGTGACCGCGGTGGAAGCAGTGGATTCCTGCCTCGGGCAGATTTACGCGGCCCTGCGGCGCGCCGGCGGGTCGTGGATCATCACGGCCGACCACGGGAATGCCGAGACTATGATCGACCCGATCACGAAGGGTCCGCACACGTACCACACCACGAATCCGGTGCCCCTCATCGTCGTGGACGAGCAACGGAAGGTGCTGCAGCCGAACGGCGCGCTGCAGGATATCGCCCCGACGATTCTGGGCATGTTAGGGGAAAAGCAGCCGGCGGAGATGCAGGGGCGCGATCTGCGGACAGCATAAGCGCGGGCCGGTGGCCGCAGTTGATCCCGATTTACAGGCGTTCCGTTACCCACGAGGCCAGAGAGGCAGACGCCCTGGCACCACGGCGTGGAGTTCTTTTCCGTGTCTGGATGGTACAGCGGCTCACCGCCCAGTTTCTCGCCGATGGTCTGCTCAACCACGTTGCGGGCGATTCCGGCGTATGATTATACGTATTCTGGAGAACTGGTACTCTTATGAAACGTGTCTCATTGACCGAGCATCCAACAGTTGCGTACAATCGTACGTATCGGCCGTAAAGGTTCCTGGCCTTCGGGCCGATGAGCGTAGAGAGAAAGACACTATGGCAACGCCAACTGCAGCTATCGAAGGATTGTTCTCGGATGAAGTGTTTACCGCGACCGATCTGAACCGGCGTGCGGGAACCGTCCTGGATCACGCCCGCAATCGCCCCGTGACGATTTCACGCAACGATGAACAGTTCGCTCTACTTCCAAGGGAGCAGGCTGGCAAGCTGTTTCGCACCGTAACGCGGATGGCGCGAGCACTGGCGCTGCTTTCGGATGCTCATTGTGCGCTCGCCGGAGAAGCGCCTTCCGCGACTTTTTCCTGGCTGACGACATACGACAAAGGCGACCTGAAGAAGCTAACATCTGAGGTGTTCAGCGCAGTTAGAACGGCCACTCTGGGCGGTTGTGACTGGGACGTTGTCGATGCTGTAATCCATGAGTGGCGCGAGAGTGCGATGGTTGCCCAAACCGGCGTACTTGATTCGGCGATGTATTTTGACGAGCTAGAAGAACTCGAACTTCCACATCCGCTTGAAGTCGTGCTGGCGGAGGGGGGGCAAGAACCGGAGCAAGGGTGTCCGAAGAAGGTGAGAGCGATCGACTAGATTCAGAGCAGCCTGCGGTGCGGGTTCTTGATCTGCCAGCACCGCCTGATTCCGCCTCGGAAGAACAGCCGCCCTGGCGGGTGGTCGCCCATAGCAAGAAGGTCGTCCAAGGCTGGCTGGATCTATGCCAACAGATACCCAATAATGCCGTCCGCTGCTACGAGTGGCTGCAGGCACACCCGATGAGAAGAATACCGGGCCGCTGTTACACCCTCAAACATAGCCGTTATGCAGGCTGCTGGGCGTTTGAGATTGGCTCTGGGCAGCGGGTCTACTATAAACCGAAAGAGGACACGCGTGAGGTTCTCGTCTTTTATGCCGGGCCGCATCCGATCAAGATTCCTTCTCCTCCGAAAGAGTAAACAGGGGCATTCACAAGCACACCGATTCCGCTCATGGCAGCCGACAGCAGAGCGGGGACCGACGGAGAGTATGTCGATGTTCCATTTTTCACGTTCCGATTCCTCCCCCAAAGAGTAACCTGTCATTTGGTTTGAAGAGTACGACACTTTGCGATCAGAAATCAGCGTCCGCACGGCAGAGGGATACCACTTGACCGCAATATTTGGGGCGATTCTGGCTGCAATCCTGGTAAGCAAAGGTTTCTAGCGCGCCGCCCGGACCGGCTGTCCGGAGCCCGGATCCAGGGCACCGTCCGGCAGCGTGGACGAGCGAATCACGCTGATCACTTCTTGCCGCCAGCGATCGATGTTCCAGTGGCGCTCCCATTCGGCGCGGGCGCGCGTGGCGATGCTCAGCAGCTCGCCGGGGTCGCCGGTCAACGCTGTTCGTAGAGCGCAGGCCAGAGCCGGCGCCGAACTGTCGCGAGCCAGGAAACCAGTGTGGCGATCGTGCACCGCTTCGGGAATTCCGCCGGTCGGGGCGGCGACAACGGGAACGCCCGCGGAGAACGCCTCGAGCACAACGCGCGGCAGGCCCGGCTCGGCCTTGGAGGGAACCGCGAGGATGTCGAGGTCCGCCAGCAGCGATGCGACATCGTCGGTCCAGCCTGTGAACCGAACCGGCAAGTCAGCCGCGCTGCGACGTACGGCTGACTCGTAGTCCACGGCTGCATACTGCGCAGCGCCGGCGGCGACAAGTTCGATCCGGAGGCCCTCGCGGATCAGCATTCGAACGGCCTCGATCAGCTGCAGGTGACCTTTCTCGGGGGCAATGCGCCCTACAATGCCGACGCGCCATTCCGGCCGCGGGTACTGCCGAACGCGGAAGCGAGCATCGGGCACGCCGTTCAGGATTACGCGCGCCGGGCGGCCGAGCGACCGCGCCACATGCTCGCAACAGGCGATCGCAGTTCCTTGGCGCGCCAGAGCGAATCGTACGATGGCGCGGTCGCGCCACGCCGTCAGGCAGTTGTGGGCGTGGAAGATCAATCGGCAGCCGCCGCGCGCGGCGAGGGCCGCTCCGGCCAGGACGCGCGGACCATTCACGTAAATGACATCGATCTGCCGGCGCGCGATGATGGACCGCAGCAGCGCGGCCTGGCGCGGCGCGTCGCAGCAAAACCTGAGCACGTCCGCGGCGGTTTTGCGACCCAGCGCATAGGGCCCGCAGGATATGGGAGTGGTGCTCACCCCGAGCTCGCGCAGCGCGCGCGCAAACCCGCCTTCGGGAACGGCGGCCCTCAGGGTTCCCGAATCGGACCATCCGGCGATCAGGTCGAGGAGGCATTTCTGGGCGCCGCCGATCTCGCCGAACTGGTCGACGAACAGGAGGTTCATGCCGCGTCCTGCCGGGTGGCGATGGTGGCCATGGCTATGACAAAGAACACTACCGGCAGCAGGCGCCACCATGTGAGCAGGTCGGCGGCGCACATCTGAACCATTTCGCCGATCCAGAAAGCGAAGGCCCATGTACCGTAGAACGCCGCGCGCGGGTTGCTCGACCGGGCGGCGCGAAATGTGGTCCACAGGATAGCCGCGTTCAGCGCGAGGAGGGCGGCCACGCCTGCGATACCCGTCTCCACCAGGACGCTGAGCCAGGTATTGTCGGCGATCAGTTCGCGGCCGAGGACATCGGAGTACGCGATCGTCTTATAACCAACCCCCACAGCAACGCGCAGGGGATGAGCCACGGCGAAAGCCGCAATCGTATCCCAGCTCGAGAGCCGGCCCGATACGGCGGTATCCGCCGCCGCCGACGCGAGTTCCACGGTGCGGGCCAGCCGCGCGGCCCAGGCCTGGGTGAAGACGGGCGCCATGACGAGCGCAATGGCGCCGGCGGAAACGACCCCGGCGGGAAAGACAACGGCGACACGAAACCATCGCACGTCGCGCCAGCGAACGATCAGGAGCGCGATGACGGCGGCGGCGACATTCAGCAGAGCGGCGCGGGAGTAGGAGAGCACCAGCGCCGCGCCCAGCGGAATTGCGCCCAGCGCTGCCAGCCACGGGTTCACAGCAGGCCTGCCGCGCACCACGATGCAGACGGCGGCCATGACGATAAAGAACGCACAGATGTTGCCCAGAGCGCCGGCATCGTAGAAGAGCCCCTGCGCGCGGCGGAGCACCCGATCCTCCAGCCAGATGTATTGCGGGCTGTAGCCCGACGGCGCCGGAAACTGGTACACAAAATCGAGGCAGGCGAATACGGCCGAAGCCACGCCGCAGGTAAACAGCATGCGCGCGTGCCGCAATCCGCCTTCGGCCAGGACGCGCCCGGGACCGGCGGCCATGTACACGAAGAGCCACGGCGTGACGGCAAACAGGAGCACCCGCGCGGCGCTGCCCGCGGCGATCGCCAGACCGGAATAGACCAGCGCCATGGCGACGGAGGCGAACATGACGACGGCGAGCGCTGTCGCGTACCGGCCGACGGGGCCGGCATCGCCGCGCCATCGATTCCGCCACAGGACGCCCGCGTAAACGCCGACCACGGCCAGAATGAGAGCCGGATGTACGCCGGAGTTGCCGATATCGGCGGGCAGTGGAGGCACGATCAGGACCGCGGCGACAAATGCGAGAACCCATCCCGCCTGGCTTGTCGCCGCCCAGGCGATCAGCAGAATGACCGCGAGCAGACCGGCGGCAATCAGCTTCGATTCGGAGGGCAGCAACGCTATCGCGGTTGCAAGCACACAGACGGCAACGCCAGCGCCGGTTTCCGCGCGAGTGAAGGCGCGGGTCATGCCAGCCGTTTGGCGGCCCGAACCATGGCGGGTTGAGGCCGCGTTTCATCGGCGCGCAGCACCACCCAGCCAATCCCCAGGCAAGCGGCCAGAATGATACCGGCCAGCGTGTTCAGCGGCACATTCGGAAATGACGGCCGCCGCGGGATGACGCCGGGATCGATCATGCGCATACGCTCGCTGCGCATTCCGGCGATCGCATCGAAGTCGCGCAGGCGGGTTTGCGCCGACTCGAAAGCTTTCCGGGTCATGTCGAGCCGCGCCGAAGCAAGCGCCAGCCGCGCGGTCTTTTCGGCGAGCCTCCTGCGGTCGGCGGTGATTTCCGCGTCCAGTTGCGCGCGCTGTTTGGCATAGTCGTCCCGACGCGCTTCCGCCGCCCGCGCCTGCACCTGGGCGTATGCGCGATCGGTGACCTGTCCTTCGCGCGCGCGGACCTGCCATTCCTCGCGGTCGGCGGCGGCCTCGTTCTGGTGTGTGCGGATGTCCGATTCCAGGCTGACCTCCGAATCAAGAGCGGCCTGGATGCTCTCCGGCGTGTCATTCTGCGTGGCTTCCCGCCAGTCCGCCTCTGCACGCTCCATTTCGGCGCGCGCCTTGTCCACCTCCGCCGAGAGATTGCTCATGCTGTCGCGGTCGACGGAGATGGCGTGTTCGCGGCTTTCGGCGATGCTGCGTTGTGTAATGAACTGCGCCAGCTTCCAGGCCGTCTCGGGATCGCCGAGAGTGACGCTGACCTCCAGAATTCTGGTCTCGTGCTGCTGTTTGACCTTGAGCACGCGCGCGCGAACCCGGTCGATGTCCTGGTTGCGGGTGTCGAGATGAAACCGCTGCGCGGCGTCCTGGAACAGCGCATCGCTGGTGAAGAAGTGCTCGAAGGTGCGAAGGGAATCGAGGTACGCCGGATTCAGCATGGAGCCGGTTCGGGCGTCGCTGGCGGCAGGGGGGTCAATGATGACCGTGGTCACGGCGGTATAGCGGCGCGGCAGCAATTCGCTTACGGCAAAGACCAGGATCGCCGTGGCGCCGATCACCGCGGCGAGAAAGCGCCAGCGCGCCGCAACGGAGGCGAGTGTCGATGCGGGAATTCCCTCTCGAGGCATGGCTCGGCTTCGATAATCCCCCGGAAACCGGTGCGCTGATGTGTTCCGGCCGTAAAGTTTGTGTGAAACCGTTGTTTCACCTGATATTTACGAGTCTGGTGCAGTTGCCGCCGGCGGCTTGTCCGACGATGAGATGTGCTCCAGCCGGCCCTCGTCGGCGCTCAGCGGATGCCGCGGTGCGGCGCGCCTCCACGATACGTATTACTGGCCGCCTGGGGCTGTGCGGTTTCGATTCTGTTTTCGATCGCGGTTTCGCAGATTCTGCTGGGCGCCGGGATCATCGCTCTGCTCGCTTCGCGCCAGCGGCTCGAAGGGCCAGGGCGTTTGAAATGGCCGGTCGCGGCATGGTTCGCAACGACGATCATCGCCGACCTGCTCTCCGGCGATCCGGCGCACGGGCTGCCGCAGATCAAGAAGCTGTACGTCTTCCTGGTGCTGGTGGTGATCTACAGCGCGTTCTGGACGGTGGCGCAGGTGCGCGCGCTGGTGCTGGGCTGGGCCGCGCTGGCGGCGGTTTCGGGACTTTGCGGCGTCGTCCAGTTCGCCCTCGTCCGCCGCGAAGCTTTCGCCGAAAACGCCAACGATTACGAGTTTTTTCTGTATCACCGGATTACCGGGTTCGCCAGCCACTGGATGACGTTTGGCGGCCAGGAGATGATCGTGCTGCTGGTCGTTGCGGCGTTGCTGCTGTTCTCACGCGAGCGCCGCTGGCGCGTGTCGTGCATTGTCGCGGCGGCGATCATTCTGCTGGCGATGGCGCTTGGGCTAACGCGGAGCGTGCTGCTGGCCGGGCTGCCGGCCGGGGCGGCATACCTCGTGTGGCAATGGAAGAAATGGCTGCTTCCCGCAGTCCCCGCGCTGGCGATCGCCGCGTTCCTGGCCGCCCCGTTCCAGGTGCGCGAGCGGGTGGCGTCGGCGGTGCGGCCTCATCCTCAATACGATTCCAATGTGCAGCGGCTGATCATGGCGCGCACCGGCTGGGCGATGATCAAAGCGCATCCGTGGTTCGGTGTTGGGCCGGAGCAGATCGCGCCGCAGTTTGATCACTATGTTCCGGCCGATATTCCGCGGCCGCTGCCGCAGGGCTGGTACGGCCACCTGCACAATATCTATCTGCAGTACGCCGCCGAGCGCGGCGTTTTCGGAGTCGCCGCCGTGCTGTGGTTTATCGGCACGGCGCTGTCTGATTTCGCGCGCTGGCTGCGCGTCGCTGCGCCCGAATCGCGGTTCGTGCTGCACGGCGCGCTTGCCGTGATTCTCGCGATTCTGGCCGAGGGGCTGTTCGAGCACAATCTCGGGGACAGCGAGATACTGACGATGTTTCTGATTGTGGTGGCGTGTGGGTACGTGGCGATTCGCCGAGAGGACGAGGCGGGCTGAGAGCCCGCCGCAGGGCGAGGCCCTGCCCCCCATCGAGCGAGTAGTTTTCGGGAAGCCGCCGTGCAAGCCAATGGCTTGCACCACAAACTCAGAAGGACCAGGCGAGGCTCGTATAGGCCGTGTTGGCGTGGTAGTCGCGCACGCTGAAGAACTGCTCGTTGTAGCGGTAGTATTGCCAGCCGATGTTGAACCGGATGCGCGGCGCGATCGGGACCGTCAGGCGAGCCAGCGGCGTGTCGTACAGCAGTGGATAGGTCTGCGCGGCGTTGAATGCCGGCACGGGGTTGGTCCCGTTACCCTGGATGTTCGACCGGCCATCGCCGAGGTCCTGCACGCGGCTGTAGCCGAGATACAGCTCCGCGCGACGGCCCGCGGTGAGGCGGACGCCCAGATTGCCGAACTGGATGTTGCTGATGTACAGCGACTGCGTCCCGGCCACGGGCTGCTGGTTGGCAAAGAAAAAGAGCGCCCCCGCCGCATTCAGCGCCAGCTTCGACCAGCTCGCATCGAAGCTCAGCCACGATTGAGGAGCCCACGAAGCGTCGGCGCCATAGCTCCGGGAATGCGAGCTGAAGTAACTCAACGAGACATCGTTGAGGTTGTAGTCGCGACGCGCCGTTGCGCCGAGGGTGAGCGAGCCCACGCGATATTGCGCGTGGGCATCCAGGCTGTAGTAATTCGCTTCGCTGACCGGATACACAGGCTTACTGTTCTTACCAATCTCGCCCTTGAAGGTGATGGACAGCGGCTTGATCGGCCGCACGCGGAAGCCGAACCTGCCGGCGTTGAGCTCGTTATTCTGGACAAACCGCCCGGGCGCGGGTTCCTGGTTGTTCGTCTCGGCGGCGATGGACTCGAAGCGCCGGGTCGTGTACTGATAGCCCGCGTTGAAGCCGAGGACGCTGTTCAGCTGATAGCTGGCGTCGATGGCCTCGCTGGTCCGCCGGATGGCGAGCAATTGGAAATCGACCGCGGTGGCGTCGAGCGTGCCGTTGTCGAACTGCGTGTACACGTCGTTGCCGTTCATGCGGACCTGATCGAACGAGACCTGATCGGTAACGGAGAACTTCTCCGTCGGCGACCAGGTGAGGTTCCCATTCACGGCGGTCGCCGGACGGCTGGCCTCTCCGGACACGATGACCTGCCGAGTCGGGATGCTGGACGGGAACAGCGGCGCCAGCTCGTCGTAGGTGGAACCGCGGCCGGAACCCTGATAGGCGAGGCGGCCGTTGAATGCCAGGTCCTGGCCGAAGTTCTTCGCCAGAAACAGCTGCCAGCCGGGCGTCTCGCCGTGATTCGGCTGAGTGCGGTGGAACTCACCGCCGAGCGGGGCCGAAGCGGGCGATTCGGTGTCGTCTCGAAAGAACTCCCAGCTGCGCAGGATGTTTAGCCGAAAGCCGGCGAAGGTGGCGTCCACGCCCACGCGATATTCGTCCATGGTGCGGCGCACGTTTTCAAATAGCGGAGTCGTACCGGCGCCGACCTCATCGAAAGTGCTGAGAGCCGGGCCATCCTCGGCGCTGCGGCTGTAGCCGAACAGCAGCTTCACCTTCGAGTGCGGCAGGAGCGTGAGGTCGTGATCCTGCAAGCGGTGCTGCAGATTTTCCAGATGCACGCCGTTGGTGGTGGTGAGGCCGGGATTGAAGTAGTCCTGCAGGCGCCAGTTCAGATCGTACTCGTACCAGCCGTTCTTCTCGACACGGAACATGGCGGATTCATACGGGTCGTTGCCGAGCCCCTGGGTGCGCAGGCTGAGCTGGTCGAAAGCGCCACCCTTGCCGTCGCGCGAGCTGGCTTCGAGATCGCCGGCGAAGAGACGAATGCCGTCCTCGTAGTTGACCTGGCTGCGATACGTGCTCTGGTCGCCCGACACTCCCACGGCGCGGTAGCCGACCTCGAACGACTGGATGACGTTATAGTCGCCGATTTTGTCGGTTGGCGACGGCTCGGAGACGGTGGACGGCGCGACGGTCTGCTGCGCCATCAGCATCACGGTACCCGAACACAGCAAGATGATTCGTGACAGCATGGGCGCCCTCATCGCAGGAAGAATGCGCTCGCGTTCGATCCGTGGATCCGCACGTGACAGCCGGTGCAGTTCTGATACAGCGGATTGGCGAGGTTATGGAACTTGACCGGGAAGGGCTCTCCCAGCCCGGTTCGGCCGGAGCCCGTGCCGTTGTGGCACTGAAGGCAAAGCGTGAACACCACCGGACGCTTCATCATGCGCGGGTTCGTGGAGCCGTGTGGGAAGTGGCATGTCTCGCAGCCGTCGACACGAACGGAGGTGTGCTCGAAGACGAAGGGGCCGCGCTTCTCCACATGGCATCCCAGGCAAGCCTCTTCGTTGAGCAGGCGTTGGGAGACCATGGCCGGGCGATCGGCCATGCGCCAGGTGGGCGCAAAGGCGCCGTGCGGATTGTGGCAATCGGTGCACTTCATGAACCCTTCGTTGACGCGATGTTTGAAGGGCATCGAGAACTGCGCGCGGATGTTCGGATGGCAGCTGTAGCAGAGGTCGCGCTGCTCATGAGCGAGGAGCCTGGTTCCGGGTGCGGAGGAGTGAATGGAGTGGCACGACACGCAGGCCATGCCGGCCTTCGTATGCTCGGAGCGGCGGATATTGGCGCGATTGAAATCGGTTCCGTGGCAGGTGAGGCAACGATCGAGAATCTCGCCGGAGGGACGGTCGGAGAAGGCGAAGATGGTCTTCTTCGAGGGGTGCTGGACATGGTCGCCGGCGGGCCCATGACAGCCTTCGCAGCCGGTGTTCGGTTGCTGGCCGTGCGCCGCGAGGGTGCGGAAGTGCGGGTTGGCGTTGAAGGTTTTCCAGACGTCCGGGTGGCAGCGGCGGCACGGCTCGCTTCCGACGTAATCGGCCGCGTGAGCGGAGATGACGGAGAGGACAGTGAATAGAAGGATTCGCGCTAACACGCGATGGCAGGCGAAACCGCCTGCCCCACATGAGACGGCGAGTACACAGAATCTTTTTTCCTGGTCAATCATCGGCGCTCCGTCTGCGCGTGGATTTTGCGCCGCTCGGCCGAAGTCCATTGCGTCAGCCGCCGGATATCTTCATCCGACAGGCGCGCTCCGGGGTGCAGCAGAGTGTAGCGGCTGGGCGGCATCAGGTGATTGCGAACGAGAGCGGCGATCTCCGCCAGGGCTTCCTCTTTCTGTTCGGGCTTGTATTGCGACCACCGCGAGAGGTTGAGCTGCGCACGCCCGGCGCTGACGTCGTTGCGGATTGCGGCGCCGACCGTGGGCAGGTGGGAATACCAGGGCCACGCTGTGTTATCGGAGTGGCAATCCTGGCAGGCGCGGCTGAGTATGGCGTTTACCGACGCCTCGTCGCTGACGTTCGCGAGCGGGTCCGAAGCGCGGACCGTGTTGGCGCCCACGGTTAAAAGCACAGCTGCCGCGCCCAGCAGGACCGCGGTGATGAAAGCTCGTCTCATGGGAAATTCCTTACTTTCCAGACAGGCCGCGCAGATAGTCGATTACCGCCTGGCGGTCGCGCTTGTTACTCAGGTGGAACGCCATGTAGGTGTCCGGCACAAAGCCGGACGGATCGGTGAGCCACTTGTCGAGCGTGTCGTCGCTCCAGGTGATGTGCGATTTCTTCAGCGCATCGGAATACTGAAACGAGGCTACGGATGCGGCAGCGCGACCGTACACCCCGCGCAGCCGGGGACCTTCCTTGTCGGCGTCGAGCGCGTGGCACTTGGAACACTGCCGCTCGAAAATCTGCTGGCCGCGAGAACTGGAATCCGCTCGCGCCAGCAACACCGCGGAAGTCAGGATGAGAACGAAAACGAGGCAGAGCCGTTTCATGTCGTTCAACCGGAGTTCCTTCCGGAGAGGACAGCGCGCCCGGTGGAGCCCAGGATAAAGAGATAAAGCCGGGGCGACCAGTTGCGGACGAGGAACACGTCGAGCCGGCGCCTCTGCCGATATGTGAGCCGGTTCCTGCCTTTGACCTGCCACAGGCCGGTGATGCCGGGGGCAACACTGAGCACCTCCGGCGCGCTGCGGCCGTAGTGATGGCGGAGTTCTTCGGCGGTTATGGGCCTCGGGCCGACCAGCGCCATTTCGCCGCGCACGGTCTGCCACAGCTGCGGCAGCTCGTCGATGGAATAACGGCGGCAGAAGGCGGCAAAGGTGCTGGTGATGCGTGGGTCGGCGGCGGATTTCAATTCCGGTACGTAGGTGCTCTCCAGATCTTCGATGAGCGCTCGCCCGCTGCGCGGAGCCGTGCCCCACATGGTGCGGAGCTTGATGACACGGATTGGCCTGCCGCCACGCCCCACGCGCCTGTGGGCCACAAAGGGGCAGTCCTTCGACAGAAGAACGATAGTGGCGGCAGCGATGAGGAGAAGCGGCGAGAAGAGGATGAGCAGTACAAGCGCGGCGCCGCGTTCAGCGACGGTCACCATGCGCCATGAAAGCGGCCGCCTGCTTACATCGACGACCGTTTCTTCAAGTCTTCCCGCAACGCCCGTAGCGGCCATGTAGCTCCTCGCCTGCAAGCGTAGCGGGGATCCATGGTGCAAGTAGTCAGGCTGCGGTCAAAAACTTGTAAACACGTAAGTGGAGTGGCCAGAGCGGGTTACCGCGCCGTCCAGCCACCGTCGATCAGCAGCGTGTGGCCGGTGATCAGGGAGGCCGCGGGCGAGGAGAGGAACACCACCGCGCCGGCAACATCCATCGGTTCGCCGATGCGGTGCAGGGCGGCGATCCGTTCGGTCACATCCGCTCGGAACGCGGGATCGGCGAGGCACTGCTCGGTTCCGGGAGTGTGGATGAAGGTCGGGGCAACGGCGTTGACGGTGATGCCGTGCTGCCCCCATTCCACCGCCAGGCACTTGGTCAGGTGTGCGATGCCGGCCTTGGTCATGCAGTAAACGGACTCGGTCGGCAGCGCGACAAACCCGGCCTGCGAGCTCATGTTGACGATACGCCCGCTCTTTTGCCGGATCATGACGCGGCCAGCAGCCTGAGCGGTGAAGAACGTGCCCTTTAGATTGACCGCGAGCGTGGCGTCGAAGTCCGCCTCGGTGACGTTCTCGGCGAGGTTGTCAGGCGCAATGCCGGCGTTGTTTACGAGGATGTCGAGACGGCCGAACTTTTCCGCCGCCGTGTTGACAGCCGAATGGATCTGATCGAGGCGCGAGACGTCCATCTGCAGCGGGAGCGCGCGGCGGCCCAGACGCTGGATCTCCTCGGCGAGCCCACCGTCGGCGTGGAGGTCGCGAAGGCCCAGGGCGACGTCCGCGCCCGCGTGTGCGAGGGCCAGCGAGATGGCGCGGCCGAGACCGCGAGCCGCGCCGGTGACCAGCGCGGTCTGACCGGTCAGGTCGAAACGGGGGAAATCGTTCATGGGATCAGGATTTCACGCGCAGGCAAAGGACGGGGGCCGTGAAGAGGTTCAGAGGCTATCGGGCCGCAAATAGCGCGGTGATAAGATAGCGGCTTCATGGCAGGCGTCAAGGTGGTGGTGATCTATCCCCGACCAACCGACGAGCAGCGGTTCGAGCGGGAATACAAAGAGAAGCACATGCCCATGGTGGAGCAGAAGATCAAGGGTATGAGCCGCTTCGTCGCCTCGCGGGTGCTTGATTCGCCGCAGGGTAAGGTGAGCGCGTACCGCATCGCCGAACTGCACTTCCCGAACATGGACGAATTGAAGAAGTGCCTCGATTCGGACGGCGGGCGTGAGGTGGCGGGCCATGCGAAGGAAATCTCCACCGGAGGCGAGCCGCTGATTCTGATCTGCGACGAGGAATCGTTCGTCTACTGGTAATCGAAATTCTGAAGCCGCGGAACAGGGTTCCGCGGACTGTTTACGATTCCTCGATTGTCACTTTGTTCAGCTTGTCGCCCTGCTTTACGGCGTTGACCACATCCTGACCGCTGGCCACCTGCCCAAAGACGGTATGTTTGCCGTCCAACCAGTCGGTGGCCACATGCGTGATGAAGAACTGGCTGCCGTTGGTGTTCGGTCCGGCGTTGGCCATCGACAGCGAGCCGACCTTGTGCTTGTTCGGGTTGTTCTTCGTCTCGTCCTCGAAGCGATATCCCGGACCGCCGCGGCCGGTGCCCGTGGGATCGCCGCCCTGGATCATGAAGTCGTTGATGACGCGGTGAAACGTGGTCCCGTCGTAGAAGCCCTCTCGCGCCAGGAACACGAAGTTGTTCACCGTCTTCGGCGCATCCTTCGCAAAGAGATCGCAGACGATGGTTCCGCGCGAGGTGTCCAGCGTCGCCCTGTACTTCTTGTTCGGGTCGATCTTCATTTCCGGCGGCTTGGAATACTGTGTGGCCATAGGTCCAGTGTAGGGGACGACGTCTACTGACCGAGGTCGGTGCGCAGGCGCGCCAGGAACTCGTCGCGCACGTCATTAATGAAGAGATGGCCGCCGGGAAAGGTCGCGGCATCGAACGACGCCACAGTTTGCTCGCGCCAGGCCTCCACCTGGGCCGGCGTTACTGTTGGATCCCTCGCGCCGGCGTAGGCGTGAATCGGCGTTTCCAGCGGCGGCTCGTCCTCGTATGTCCACGTGCGATAGAGCTGCACGTCGGCTCGGAGCGCCGGAGTGACGGGGCAGCCGGCGAACGCTTCCAGTTCGGAATCCGAGGGCTGGGGCGGCGGCGTCCAGCCTTTGCGCAACTGCGGGGCGCGAGCGGCGGAGACGAGCAGCGCGCGCGGCGCCGGAAGTCGATTGCGCCGCAGCCATCGCGCCAGCTCGAATGAGATGCCCGCACCCATCGAGTGGCCATAAAACGCGAACGGGATTTCCAGGCGCCCGCGAATTGCCGGACCGAGCGCCGCGATGAGATCCGCCATGCGCTCGAACGGCGGCTCGGAAATGCGCGTTTCACGGCCTGGCAGCCGCACCGGACAGACGGCGATTGCATCGCCGAGCGCCGCAGCCCAGCCCCGAAACGAGAGCACGCCGCCCCCGGCAAATGGAAAACAGAATAACCGGAGCGGGGCCTGCTCGGCCTGGCGAAGCGTCGGAAACCAGGGATCGACGGTCGAGGCCCTTTTCGCGGCCGACTGCCTTTGGAGCCGCAAGGCCAGCAGCCTGTGCTTCTCCGGCGAGAGCGAACCCGGGCGATGCTCCGCCGCCGCGGGCTGCCGCGATTTGGGCGGGCGCGCGACGACCTCCTCCAGATGCTGCACCAGAGGACGGATGCTCAGCGCCTCGACGTAGGCACGCGCGGTCCGCTTCCCCAGGCCGGCGATCTCTTCCCAGTGCGCACGGCTGGTGAGCAGACGACCGAGAGCATCGCGCCAGGGTCCGAGATCCTGCGGCGGAATGACCGGCACCGGCACCATCTGCTCGTTCACCCGCGGCTCGTAATGGGTGATCATGTTCACCGGCAGAAGATAGGGGACGCCCATCATCGCCTCGGGAATTCCGCCGACATCAGCGGCCAGCACCGGCACGCCGCGCAGCATCGCCTCCACGACGATGCGGGCTCGCGCCTCAGCCCAGATCGAAGGCAGCAGCAGAACGCGGGCGCGGCGAAGAATTCGGTCGATGTCATCCTGCGCCTCGAGCACGGTGACGTTCGGATGCGCGCGCAGCGCGGCGATGTCCTCATGTGTGGTTCCCCAGGTGGGAACCGCCGCGAACCGAACGTCCGGGAAGGCCTCGGCGAGCACAAGAAAAATGGGCAGACCCTTCACCGCGCAGGGATTCACCATGAGCACGAACTCGTTATCAAACCCGCCAAGGTCCTGGAACGGCCCTTTGTCCTGCATCGAGATGGGCAGCGCAACCGCATCGATGGCGGCGTGTTCGCGCACGTAGCGGGCCACGTACTCGCTCACGCAGACGATGCTGTCCACGCGCCTGAGAACATCGGTTTTGTGCTCGCTCGCGAACGCCGCGTCGGGTCCGAAGGGCAGCGCGATGGTGGCTCGCACCATGTAGACGACGCGCGCGCCGGGGGCGCGAAGCGCCGGCTCCAGCATCAACTGCGCGGGATCGTCCGTCGAGGTCAGGATCACATCGGGATGAAAGGAGGCGACCTCGGAGCCGAACCATGCGCGCAGGTTGGAGAGGTTGGCGGCCGTGCGTACTTCCACGCCGCCGAGCCGGAAGGACACTACGCCGTCACCCTGCGATGTGACGGCCGTTCCCCGGCCCTCGATCTCGGCCACGAACTTCTCCTGCTCCGCGGCGCCGAAATTGACGATGCGCGCCGCAACCCGACAAACATGGCCGGCTTCGGCGAGCCCCTGCATGAGCAAGCGGTTGGACTTGTCGCCTCCGCCGTGCGAAGGGAAATACAGCGAGTTGTGAGCCAGCAGAATGCGCACGAGGGTTCAGCCGCCGTATTTCATACGATGCAACCGGCGCAGCAGCAGTGCGCGCTTTTCCGGCGACAGAGCCGCGACGCCGCCCACCGGCTCGGGTGAAGGCCCGGCCGGCTCGAGCGAGGTCAGCAATTCTTCGAGCGCGTTCGCGGGCTGTGCGGCAACGAACTGCGTCGCTGCCCGGAACGACTGCTCGGATTCACGCTCCCATTCAGCGGAGTCTCCGGCCAGGGTGCGCACCGCCGCGACCCACGGTTCGACGTCCTGCGGAGGGACGATGGCGCAGGGCATGCGGCGGTCGTCGTACTGGCGCTCGTATCGCTCGATCGGCCGCACGGGGAGCACGTAACCTGTGCCCGCTTTGGCCTCCTTCAATCCTCCGGAATCGCTGGCTATCACCGGAATGCCCCGCAACATCGCTTCCATGATGATGAGCCCGAAGCCCTCATACCAGAGTGATGGCATGAGCAGCACGCGCGTGCGCCGCAGGAACTCGTCGATACGCTCTATGGGCTGAAGCATGCTGACGTTTGCCAGAGCGGCGAGTTCCTGTCGGTCGGAAACGTTGGTGGCCCAGCCCGGCAGCGCGGCAAACAGCACTCCCGGCAGCACACGGGCGACGGCCAGAAAAATGGATATGCCCTTCACCGCCGACGGATTGATCATGGTGACGAACTCGCCGCCGCTGTAGCGCTCGAATGGTCCGGCGCCGTAAATCGGTGGATGAATCACGTGGGGTCGAATTCCGAGGGCGCGTTCGATATAGCCACCCATGTGATGGCCGATGGCGACGATCGCGGCCGAACGGCGCACCAGCTCCGCAGCCTGTGGATCGGGGTTCCAGCTCTCCGGCCCAAACGGAAAGAACTGCGGCGTATGCGCCAGATAGACGACGCGTCCCGGCGCGCTGTGATGCGCCTCGCGCAGTAGCATATGGCTCAGGTCCTCGGAAGAAACGAGCACCACGTCCGGCCGCCAGTCGAGGATACGGCTTCTCAGCGCCAGCTTCTGCAACGCTGGATTCTCGGCCGGCTCCGAACCAGCGACAACCTCGCACTCGTGTCCGCGGGCGCGCAGTTCGCCAAGCCACGCCCGATTGCTGTGCGTCGAGCCGCCGCGTGGTGGATCGTAGGAGGCGCTGGACGCCAGCAGGACCCGCATCGCTCAGGCGCGCTCGCCGCCCCCGTCGCCTTCCTCTTCCGCGGCCAGCAGCGCGCGGGCTTCTTCATCGGACATCTGCTCGATATCCTCGAGCATGGCCGCGTACTCCTCCGGCCCGAGCTGATCGATCTGCTGCAGCTCGATCGCCCTTGCCAGTGAGGACACCGTCAGCGCCGCATCGTAGACGATCTCCGGCGAGAGATCCACGTTGTAGGTCTCGTGAATGATGGAGAGCAACTGCACGGCCAGCAGCGAGTGGCCGCCGAGGTCGAAAAAATTGTCGTTCAGGCCCACATCGCGCACGCCCAGCAGGTCCTTCCAAATGCGTGTGAGCTCTTCTTCGAGAGGCGTACGGTGTCCGGCAGCTCGGGCGTCGTGCACGAATTCTGTATTCATTCTAATCTTGTGGACGTATGAGCGACGACGAATTTCCCTCCGCACGCCCCTGGATTCCGACGCGGCTTAGCCTTCCGGCGTTAGCCGAGTCTGTCCAGCGGTGCCAGGG
>DASRCB010000067.1:0-18579 GCA_035653295.1 Bryobacteraceae bacterium | reverse complement strand
TCGCCGGGTCGAACACAGGCACTGGATCACCGAGGCCAGGGCGCCCACGAGCAGGGTCTCCGGAAGACTGAACTCCATGACCCCGAACAGGATTAGCAGGAACGACGCCGACATCGTCCCGGTCACCGCGGGCAGACTGATCTTCAGGCTCGAGGCCGCCACCGTGAGAACCAGAAAAATCAGGTAGCGCACCATGTTTTCGGAGCGCCACTGTGAAAGCTGCGTGATCAGAACTGAGGCGCCAATGGCGACGATGATCCAGATGTAGATTCTCGCTTTGAGCGTCATGAGCAGTCAGTCGCGTTCCGGGCCAGACGCACCAGCACCTGCCCTGTTCGTGTATCGGCTTTTGCCCCTGGCCGGTTTAGGACCGCTCGCAGAAACACCGGTGCAACCAGTCAGCAGTCGCGAATAAGACGGCTCCCCGATACGCGGCCAGGAGTATTGCCCTGGTCATTTATGATTGGCCCGTACTATTTTGCTTTGCGCCTTCCTCGCCGAAAATGATCATGAGAGCGCATGCCCGCTGTTTCTGAAACGGAAACCTTCCTTGGAATGGCCGCCGTGGTGGCGAGCCAGCCCATGCACGAGATCCTCGATCTGGTGCGCCGCGTGGCGCAAACCAATGTCACTGTATTAATCGGTGGGGAAAGCGGTTCGGGCAAGGAAGTGGTGGCGCGCGCCCTCCATCATCACTCCCTCCGCGCGACCAAACCATGGGTCGACGTCAGCTGCGCCGCGCTGCCCGATAACCTTATCGAGAGCGAGCTTTTCGGCTACGACAAAGGAGCCTTCTCCGGGGCCGACTCCGCCAAACCCGGGCTCTTCGAACTCGCGCATCAGGGCACGCTCTTCCTGGACGAAATCGGCGAGCTCGAGCCGCGGATGCAGGTGAAGCTGCTGCGCGTTCTGGACGGCGTGCCATATTATCGCCTCGGCGGCGTGCGCAAGATCACAACCGACGTGCGGATCATTGCGGCGACGAACCGCGATCTCGCGGAAATGGTCGAGGACGGCAAATTTCGTGGTGACCTGTACCACCGCATCGGACAGATTACGATTCACGTGCCGCCGCTTCGCGAACGGATTGAAGATATCATCCCGCTCGCCGAGCACTTCCTGCACCAGCACAATCCGGAGCTGTTCCTTTCCGCGACCGCGCAGGAGGCGCTCCGCTCATACCGCTGGCCGGGCAACATCCGCGAGCTGAGAAACGTCCTGACGCGCGCCGCGGTGCTCTCGCGCGGGCTGGAAATTCGAAGAACCGATCTGCCGCCGGAGATCCAGAATGGACAGTATTCGGCGCCGCAAACAACCGCCGCCGTCGATCTGGACGGCATGGAACGCCGCATGATCCTTCAGGCCCTTGCCGAAACCCAGGGCCATCATTCGCGCGCGGCGCAGCGGCTGGGCATCTCCCGCCGCACACTCAGCCGGAAGCTGAAGTCCTACGCTATGGAGGATGCGCAAAGCTATGCATCCTGAACGTGTCATGAGCCCCGAGGAACGGCGGTCGGAACCCCGGCTGCCAGCCAGCGGCATCGTTACTCTGAACGTTGCGGATCCGTTGGAAATGGAAGTCACCGGCGAGCTGCTCGACATCAGCAGAAACGGCTTTCGCGCCCGCCACGCCTGCCGCAGCCTGCATTCCGGGCAGACCGTAACCTTCCGGCATTCCACCGCCGTCGGGCGCGCGCGCGTGGTCTGGAACCGGATCGAAAGCGAGCAGGTGGAGAGCGGGTTCTTCATCGTCTGATCGGCTCGTCTCGCGCACATCCTCCAGCCCGATGGCCGGCAGGTACAGCCCGCGAGGCTGGCGCACCCACCAATCTCCGGTCCTCGCCCGGATCCCCGCATCGCTGAAACTGTATTCGAAGAGCTCGGCGCGAACGTACCGCGGCGCTTTTCCAGGGGGCGTTCCGGCCAGCAAGGCCGTCACCTCCGGCGACCCCTGCAGCAGCCGCACCATGAAGTTCACAAACCACGGGTTGCTCTGATACGACCCCAGGGCCGCGAACCACATCTGCCAGTCCAGACGCGGCTGGTATGGCGCCACCCACATCGGCGCGCGCGTGAGCCGGCCCGGCTTGTAACGAAACTCATAGTCGCGCCAGTTCTGGCCGTCATCGGATCCCTGCACGATGATCTCCGGCCGCGTAGTGGTCATGACCGCGAACAGGCCGTAGCTGTTCACGATTCCGAATGGCTGCGCAACCCGCAGGATGGAAGCCGCGGGTCCAGGCAGGTAGCCGAGTAATGACCCGCTTAACTGGATGGCGCTAAGCACCAGGACGACCACAGTTACCGCGACCATCACCCGCGGGGGCGGCATGCTCGTTCGCCGCAGTCGAACTCTGAGCCGGCTCAGGTCCGCGTCGTCGAACAGGAAAAGGCAAAGCGCAATCGTCAGGATATTGAAGAAGGCATAGTTGCCGGTGAGCATGATCAGCAACTGCAGCCCGATGATTCCCACGGCGCCGGCATGCCGCGCGCGCCGCGGAAGAAAAAACAGAAACGGGATGAGGAGCTCGATCGCAAACACCATCGCCGTCGAGGCTTTCTGAAACGCGAGCGGAAGCTTGTCCGCATACCACGCCAGCGGAGAAGGCAGCGGCTGCGTGTGATAGTGGTAGCTCATCGCGGTCAGGTTGCGCCACGTCGGATCGCCGCTCGTCAGCTTCACTACACCGGACGAGAACATCAGCCGGAACAGCAGCCAGCGATAGAGCCAAATGGTCGCCGTGGACCCCAGAAAGACAGCCAGAAAGCCGGCCTCGAGCAGCAGCAGATCCCACTGAAATGAATAGAAATCCTGACCGCCGGTGCAGATCGACAGGTAAAGGACAAACGCAGCCGAAAGAGCGATGCGCGGCACTGCTCCCGCCAGCGCCAGGCATGCGGCAACGATCCCCAGGAGAGGCACGGCAATCACCGCCGGATCAGTGCTGCTGACCCACCATACCGTAGGCGCGATCCAAAGCGCCGCGGTTCCGAATGTGGCGTGCAACGCACTGAGGTACCGCCCGATGGGCAGGATTCCCCTGCTTCCGATCAGTCCGCGGGCTTGTACCGCAAAAGACGCGAACGCGACGATGTAGATGAGCGCCAGCAGCTTTTGGAAAAGCCAGGCGGTGCGCTCGTACCGCGCAGGCGCCGGCCGCCGGCCGAACAGCAGCACAGTGCCGCGATAAGCCGCATTCCGGTGCGCCGCAACCATCCGATACGCCGCCTCCGAAGCCGTCGCCAGGCCCGGCATGCCGTAATAGGCGCGCTCCATCCAGCCCCTGCCGGGAACGAACTTCATGAGCGTGAATACCGCGCGGGCGCCGCTCACCACCTCGCCGTCGGGCAGCAAAAGTTCGACCGCCGTCAGCCCCTCGCCCGGCTCATAGCGCACCGCATCGCCGGTGAGCTGTCTCCAGTAATCCACCCAAAGCTTGCAGAACCCACACCGGCCGTCATAGCGGATCACCGGCGCCTCGGCGGGCATGCCAACAGTTTCTCAGGCCGGCGTGCGAAGGACCAAAAAGCCACCGCCGCGCCATCCAACCATAAATCGCCAGGGTAAATACCTTAGATAGCGACGGTTCCGCGCAGCCGCACGATAAAATTGAAGTCTGACCGCTTGATGCACACCCTGCACCTGTTCCCCGATTTCTACTGCGCTGTCGCGAGCACGTGCGCGGCCTTGTATATGGCCCGCCGCCTGCTCCGATCCACATCTGTGCAGGGTTCGCCGGCTCTCCGCGCGACCATTTGGAGCTCCTGCGCTCTGTTGATCGCCGCCTTCATCGCGGCCTGGTTGTTCGCTTCCGAGCGTATCGCCGCCCAGTTCCCGGTGGCGCTGACGCAGTTCATCCAGGCATTTGGTCTGGCCAGCGGATTCTGTGTTGTCTGCTGGTCTGTCATGGCCCTGGTCGCGCACGGCGCGCCGCCTTTCCGCGAGGACCGCCGCCAGGTCTTCCGCGCGGCAGGCGCCCTGATGCTCGCCTCTCCGCCCGTGGTCACCACCTTCGGCATCGTCACGCGGAACGATTTCCGTGTAAGCGAAGTCAAGCTTGCGATACCGAATCTGGCGCGTGACCTGCACGGTATGCGCATTGTTCAGGTCACCGACGTTCACCTGAGCACCTTCCTGTCGGAGAAAGAGCTTGCCCGCGCGATCGACATGGCCAACGGGGCGCGCGCGCACCTCGCGGTGATGACCGGCGACCTTATCACCCGCCCCGGCGATCCGCTCGATGCCTGCATCCGCCAACTCGGCCGCCTGCGCGCCGATGCCGGGGTTTATGGCTGTCTCGGCAATCACGAGATCTACTGCCGCGATCAGGACTATGTCACCACCGAGTGCGGCCGTCGCGGCGTCCGCTTCCTGCGCAGCGAAGCGACGGACCTGCGCTTCGGGAACGCGATCATCAATCTTGCCGGCGTCGACTATCAGGCCATGCATAAGCCTTATCTCGAGGATGCGGCCGGCCTGGTCGCGAACGGAAAACTGAATCTCCTGCTTTCCCACAATCCGGACGTATTTCGCACTGCAGCGGCGCAGGGGTGGCAGGCGGTGCTCGCCGGACACACCCACGGCGGCCAGGTCAACGTCGAAATCCTGCACCAGAACATGAACGTCGCGCGCTTCTTCACACCCTGGGTCCGAGGCGCTTACTACCTGCCCGGATCGGCCATCTATGTCTCCAGCGGTATCGGGACCATTGGCATGCCGATTCGCCTCGGCGCTCCGCCGGAGATCTCCGTGGTAGAGCTGTGCGCTTCCTGATCGTCAGCGATCTGCACGCCAACTGGGAGGCGCTGCAGGCCGTCCTTGCCGACGCCCGCGGTTCGTACGATCGCATTGTCTGTTGCGGCGACCTGGTGGGCTACGGCGCCGATCCCGATGTGGTCACCGAATGGGTTCGCCAGAATGTGTCCGAGGTGATTCGCGGCAATCATGACAAGGCCTGCGCCGGACTGGAGGACCTCGAGTGGTTCAATCCGCTGGCGCGCATCTCGGCAGTGTGGACCATGGACCAGATGAATCCCCGAAATGTGGAATGGCTCCGGTCGCTTGCGCAGGGTCCGGCGCTGATCGACGGATTCGAAATCGCGCACGGTTCACCGCTGGATGAGGATGAATACATCGTTTCCGACCAGGATGCGGCGCAGCTCCGCGGCTACATTGAATCGGGCACGTGCTTTTTCGGCCATACGCACCTTCAGGGCGGTTTCCTGTGCCATCGGAACGGCGTGCAGCGGCTTGCCCGCCCTGCAGGCGACGTCAGGGCTGAATCCTGGCAGATCGAGCCCGACCAGGTGTACCTGCTCAATCCCGGATCCGTTGGCCAGCCGCGCGACGGCGATCCACGCGCGGCGTATGCGCTCTGGGACTCCGAGCAGCGCCTCGTGACCTTCCATCGCGTGGCGTACGATGTCCCCGCGGCGCAGGAGAAGATCCTTTCCGCCGGGCTGCCGGACCTGCTGGCGCAACGGCTTTCGTTCGGCCGCTGAACCCGTCCGCTCAGCTTTTGCCGTTACTGTCGACTTTTTTGCGGATTGCCTTCAGCTCGGCCCGAATTCCGCGCGGGTCTTCCTGCATCGCGCCACGCCTGGTGACCACCCGCGCCAAATCAGAAATGGCGCTCTGATGGAGTTCTGCGATGCGCCGCAGATCGGCGATGCTTCCGCGTAACTCCAGCGTCTCGTCGTACAGCCGGCCGAGCGCCTTCCAGAAGTCCTCTGGATCGAAGCGTCCGCCGTTGACGCCGCAATGCTAACACCTTCCCACGCTGTAACCCAATTGTCATCTCCCGGAACAACCTCCTGATATACAATCGCCTGAATACCTAAAGGACGATCCATGCCCGACCGGCTTCCGAATCGCTGGATGATTGCCGCCGCCGCCGTAGTCATGCAGGTCTGCCTCGGCGCCGTTTATGGCTGGAGCGTATTCGTTAAGCCGCTCATTGCCGCCGAGCACTGGACCCTCACCTCCGTCTCGCTCACGTTCACCCTGGCCATCGCCTTCCTCGGCGTGGGCAGCATCATCGGTGGCCTGTGGCAGGACCGTTCCGGCCCGCGTATTGTGGCGTCCGTCGCCGGCATTTTGTACGGGATCGGCTTTCTGGTCTCCGCCTGGGCCGTGTCGCAGCACCTGCTCAGCGGCCTTTATATCGGATACGGCGTGATCGGTGGTATCGGCATGGGCATGGGCTACATCTGCCCTGTTGCCACGCTCACCAAATGGTTTCCGGATCGGCGCGGGTTGATGACCGGAGTGGCGGTGATGGGCTACGGCGCCGGCGCCCTGGTGATGAGCCCCATTGCCGCGCGAATGATCATCTCCTCGGGAATTCCGGCCACCTTCGCGGTATTCGGCGCGGTCTACCTCGTGGTCGTCGTTCTCTGCGCCCAGGCGTATGCAAACCCGCCGCAGGGATGGCGTCCCGAAGGATGGCAGCCCCGCACCACCGTGGCGAAAGCAGCCAGCACGGTGGATTACACCGTCTCCCAGGCCATGAGCACGTGGCGCTTCTGGCTGCTCTGGTTGATGCTTTTCCTGAATGTTTCAGCCGGAATCATGATCATCAGCCAGGCCTCGCCCATGGCCCAGCAAATCGCGAAGCTTACCGCCGTTGAGGCCTCCGGCATCGTCGGAATCATCTCCATCTTCAATGCCGTCGGCCGGGTATTCTGGGCCTGGGTTTCGGATGTCATCGGCCGCGCGCGTGTCTACCTGCTGCTGTATGTCATTCAGGCCGTGATCTTCTTCCTGCTTCCCCATCTGACGACAGCAGCGACGTTTACCGCGGCGGTAGCGGCGATCGGCCTGTGCTATGGCGGCGGCTTCGGAACCATGCCCTCGTTTACGGCCGATTTCTTCGGCGCCAAATACATGGGCGGGATTTACGGCTGGATTCTTCTGGCCTGGGGCGCGGGCGCCATCCCCTCCCCCATCCTCATCGCGCGCGTGCGCCAGAGCACCGGCAACTACACCGAAGCGATCGGCGTGATTGCCGTCGTAATGCTGGTGGCCATTGTCCTGCCGGTTATCGCAATGCTGAAAGGATCGGGCCAGCGGGCAACCGCGCCGGCCCGATAACTGTCTTCACATCTTCAGCGATTCGACCTGAATCGTGTCCCCTTTGCGCGCACCCGTCACCGTCACGCGCAGGTGATCGTCGTTCTTCGCGCTCTTCAGAGCTTCGAGCGCCTGCTCGTTGCCGTGCGCGTCCAGCCTGAGAAACGAGCCATCGCTCGCCACGATGCCATATCCACTCTTCGAGCACTGCATCGCGCAACTGCGCGTGTGCGCGTCCGGATTGGCCTTCACCTTCGCCGAGCAGGCGACATCCACCAGTGGAACGTTGTTCCACGTCTCGGCCGCACAAAACGCCGGAAGCGCGAGAGCAGCCGCCAGCAGCCATTTTCCGATCATGCCATCACCGTCCTTTCCCTCGGATGCGACGCCCTGATCTCGGTCAGGCGCGCCAGCACCCATGCCGCGAGCGCCATCTCCACATCGCGCACCGCGAGGTCGTAAAAGTTGCCGGTGGTGAGCAGGTTGACGGCGATCGCCAGCAGCCATGCCGCGGCGACGTAGGCGCCCAGCCGCGTCCAGCGCGTCAGGATCGCCAGTCCGACGATCATCTCCACCGGTCCGATCAGGCGCATGAACACCGTTCCACTGACGGGCAGCAGTCGCTCCATCAGCGGGCTCAGATACATGCTCCAGTTCGTAAGTAAATTGAAAAACTTGTCCAGCCCCGCCAGGAATGCCGCCGATCCAAGTCCGATCCGCAGCACCCACCAGCAGGTATCGAGTTTGCTGTCATGTCTCATCGCCCGTACAGAGTCCCGCGGCGCTGGTTCGTTGCAGCGAAATTCCGGGAACCTTTCGGCGGGGAAAAACTCTGTACCAGTGATGGCTCTGGTCAGCATTGACGCGGGATTGCAGACGCTCGGCGATGACGAGGTCGTCGAGCGCGTCCGTGGCGGCGAGACGGCGCTGTACGAGATCCTCATGCGCCGCTATAACCAGCGGCTGTACCGGGTCGCGCGCGCGATTCTGCGGAACGATGCCGAAGCCGAAGACGTCATGCAGGACGCTTACGTTCGCGCCTATGAACACCTGCACGAATTCGCCGGTCAGGCAAAGTTCTCCACCTGGCTCACGAAGATCGCAATCTATGAGGCTCTCGCGCGCGTGCGCAGGCGGTCACGAAACATGACAATTGACGATGCATCCTTTATCGACCCGGCGGACCCCGAGCGAGCGGCCGCGGACCAGCAGATGCGCTCGCTGCTGGAGCACGCCATCGAGCGGCTGCCGGAAACCTATCGCACGGTGTTCGTGCTTCGTGTTGTCGAAGGTCTCAGCGTTCTGGACACGGCCGCGTCGCTCTCCATAGGCGAGGAAACGGTCAAAACACGGCTGCACCGCGCCCGCGCACTTCTGCGCAAACAACTGGAGCGCTGCGCCGGCATCGTCGCCGCCGAAGCATTCCCCTTCCACCTGTCGCGCTGCGACCGCGTGGTCGAGGCGGTCATGCGCAGGATCAGCTCCTGATCGTCTTCGATTCCGCGTCCCAGTAAACTGGCTTCTTCTGGAAGTACGACTCGTTCGCCATGTGGCAGGCGATCGCGGCGTGGTTCCCGAACACTGCGTCTTCGGCCACGGGCTTGCGCGATTTCACCGCCTGGAAAAACACGTTCAGATGCGGGGTCATATCGTCCCAGTCGTGCCCGCGATAAAGGGTGCTGTCATAGATCGGCTCGTGCCCGAGTTTCGGATCGTTCTCGGCGTGCCACTGCTTCAGGTATTCCTCGCGCATCTTCTGCGGGAAGCTGCTGGTGTAATAGCTCGGCGCCAGATCGATCCCCGGCTGCGGCGAATAGCGCAGCTCGAACTCGCCCGCGTCCAGAATCCCCTTCGGCCCACAAAACCGCGCCAGCTCGGGCGTTTCGGTCCCGAGTCCGAGGCGGCAATAAACCGGCACGCCATGATAGTCGAACAGCACCAGATGCAGGTCCGGCATATTGCGGCCGTCCTTCCAGCGGAAGATGCCGCCCAGCGCCTGCGCCGACCGCGGCGGCTCGTTCCAGCCCAGCGTGTACATCATCCCGCTCACCAGGTGAACCATCAGATCCCCGCCGACTCCGGTTCCGTATTCGCGCCAGCAGCGCCAGCGCGCAAAGCGGTATTTGTCGAACGGAATCTTCGGCGCGTCGTTCAGCCACGTATCCCAGTCGATGGTCTCCGGAGAGGCGTCGAACGGCGGCGGATACTCCCAGGCGCCGGTTGGGTCGTTGCGCCCCAGCGACAGCTCCACGTGCTCGATCTCACCGATCGCGCCGTTGTGATACATGTCGCGCGCCTTCGCGCACAGCGCCGAACTCACGCGCTGCGACCCGATCTGCACGATGCGGTTGTTCTTCTGCGCCGCGGCCACCATCTCAAAGCCCTGCTCCGCTGTGTGCGACATCGGCTTCTCGCAATAGATGTCCTTGCCTGCGTTACATGCATCCACGACCACGCGCTTATGCCAGTGGTCCGGCACTGCGGCCACGATGCAGTCGATGTCCTTGCGATCCAGTAGTTCCTGGTAGTGCCGCGTCACCGGCAGGTTCGGATTGCCGGTGATCTCGCGCGCGAGCGTATGGCGGCCGGTATACAGGTCCGCCGCTCCCACACACTCCACGCCTGGAATGCTGATGGCGTCGGGCAGCAACCCCGACCCCTGCATGCCGATACCGATCATCCCGAATCGAATGCGATCGCTGGGCGCCACCGGCCTGGAGCCGCCGCCTGGCGTCTCCTGATCGAGGGTGATTTCTTTGGCCGCCAGCAATGTGCCTGCCGCGAACGCTCCCGTACGCAGAAACTGCCGCCGAGGAAAGTTATTTTTCAAAACCGCGCTCCTTCTATGATTTGTCTCTTCGCCTGCGATTGTATCTCCGGCGCCGGACGCGCTTCCGAACACACCTCTTGACAAGAGGAGAACAAATGGCGAAAATGGACGGGTGCTTTTCGATGAGCTGTCCGGACCGAAGCTCATTGGGATCGCGCGCCTGGCGGCTAACAGCGAACTGCTCGAGGCCAAGCGCCGGGTCGAGTATCTGGAGATCGAGGCGCGCAGCCTCATCACCAAATGCACCAGCCCGCGCATGCCCTTCATCTGGACCGTGAACCCGTATCGCGGCTGCGAGTTCGGCTGCCGCTACTGCTACGCGCGCTACACGCACGAGTTCATGGAACTGCACGATCCCGAGCTGTTCGAAACCCGGATCTTCGCGAAGTCATTCAACGCCGCCGCATTCCGCGCCGATCTGGCGCGTGTGCCGCAACAGGAGTCGGTGTGGATCGGAACCGCAACCGACCCGTATCAGCCCGCCGAACGGCGCTACGGCATCACACGGCAGATGCTCACGGTCCTTGCGCAGTGCAAAGGCCGGCGCATCGGCATCACAACGAAATCGGATCTCGTCTCGCGCGATGCGGATCTGCTGCGCGAGATCGCCCGCTCGAACATCGTGCACGTGAACATGACCATCACCACGCTCGATGAAGCGCTGGCGCGGCTGCTGGAGCCGCTCGCGCCGCGCCCCTCGCTGCGGCTCGGAGCCATCGAAACTCTGACTGCTGCGGGGGTTCGTTGCACGGTCCTGACCCACCCCGTGATGCCGCTCATCAACGACAGTGAAGCGAGTATGGACGCAGTCTGCGGCGCGGCGGTCCGCGCCGGCATCGTTTCCTTCAGCGCCGCCCCGCTGTTTCTGAAGCCCTGCGCCAAACAGGTTTTTCTGCCGTTCGTCGAGCGCCACTTCCCGCACCTCTTCGACAAATACCAGCAGCTCTATGCGCGCCGCGCGTACCTTACCGGCGAATACCCCGAACGTGTCCGCGCGACGGTTCGCCGCCTGATCGAGAAGTACGGCCTGAAGGAGCGCGGGGTCGCCGATCTGCCGGAATCCTGGCCGGCCGTACGCCAAATGAAACTCTTCTGAAGTTTTGCCGCCGTCGCCGCGGCGCATGCTGGCTTTACATTACAAAGTACCCGTCCTATACTTTGTTATATGGCCTCTGTCGAACCGATTCGCCCGACCGGCCACGAGCCGGTTGGCCTGCACAGCCGGGCCATGGACAACCTGCGCTTCATTCGCGAAACCATGGAGCGCGCCGGATCGTTCACCGCCGTGCCGGGGTGGGGCGGCGTCATTATCGGGCTCAGCGCCCTGGCCGCCGCCTTCGTCGCCGCGCGCCAGCCCACGGCGGATCGCTGGCTCATCGCCTGGCTCATGGAAGGCATGCTTGCCATGGGTATCGGCGCAATCGCCATGAAGCTGAAATCCGATTCGGCCGGCCAGACGCTCTCATCCGCTCCCGCGCGCCGTTTCGTGCTCAGCTTTGCGCCGCCGCTGCTGGCAGGCGCGTTTCTCGGTGGAGTGCTGTACCGCAGCAACCTCATCGGCGCGCTTCCCGGCACGTGGCTGCTGCTCTACGGCACGGGTGTCGTTACCGGCGGAGCTTTCTCCGTACGCGTGGTTCCTCTGATGGGCCTCTGCTTCATGGGCCTGGGCGCCGTGGCGCTGTTCGTGCCGCTGCCGTGGGCCAACGCCCTGCTGGGCGCCGGATTCGGCGTCCTGCATATCGTTTTCGGCATCATCATCGCAAGGAGGTACGGTGGCTAGACGCAACACTCTGCGGAAAGAAGAGGCTCCGGGCGCCGCTGGCCCGCGTTCGGTGGTTCCGGGCAGCGGGCTGCCGGAACTCGATCGCCTGATTCACGAGCGCATGCGCCTTGGGATCATCAGCGCCCTGGCCGCGAATCAATCGCTTACCTTCAACGATCTCAAGCGCCTGCTGGAAACCACCGACGGCAACCTCAGCGTGCACGCACGCAAGCTGGAAGAGGCCGGCTACATCGCCTGCTCCAAGTCGTTCGAAGGTCGAATGCCCAGGACCGAATACACGCTCACGGACAAGGGCCGTAAAGCGCTGGCGAAATATCTGGACCACATGGAAGCGCTCATCCGCGCCATGCGCGAGCGATAGTTTCGAATTTCCGCGGCACTGCTCATCCGGACTTGTTAGAATCTCAGCGTGCCGGCAACACCGACGCAGGCGTACACGCGAGAGGAAGTCCGGCGCCTGCTCGACCTGACCGAACGCCAGCTCAAGAGCTGGGAGCGGCAGAGTTTCATTCCCGTCCTCGAAACCTTTACCTTTTCGGACCTGCTCGCGCTCAAAACTCTGATCGCTCTGCGAAAGGCCAACATTGCCGCCATCCGCATTCGCCGCGCGCTCCAGTCCCTGCGCGAGAAGCTGCGCGAAATCGAAAATCCGCTCACTGAGCTGAAGCTGTATTCCGACGGTGGACGCATTCAGGTGCAGTTCGGCGGTCATCACATGGAGCCCATCACCGGGCAGCTTCTGCTGAACTTCGATCAGGCGGAACTGGCGCGGCTGCTCTCATTTCCGGAGAAGAAGGCGCAGCAGGAGAACACCCCGGCCAAAGCGGTCAGCCGCCGCGTAGAGGCGGAGCGGTGGTTCGAGAAAGGACTGGAGCTGGAGCAGACCGGCGCCCCGCTCGAGGACGTGATCAAGGCCTATCAGCAGGCCCTGGTCATCGATCCCTCTTCCGCCGGCGCGCTGGTGAATCTCGGAACGGTCTACTTCAATGCGCGCGCCTGGCGCGAGGCGGAGCGTTATTACAATGAAGCGCTGAAGGTGGACCCCGACTATTCGCTGGCGCACTTCAATCTCGGCAACCTGTGCGATGAGACGGGCGATCGCACCGGCGCGCTGGAGCATTACCAGGCCGCGCTGCGCGCCAACGCCTCGTACGCCGACGCGCACTATAACATTGCCCTGCTGTACCAGAGCATCGGGCAGCCCCTGAATGCCGTGCGGCACTGGAAGGCTTATCTGAAGCTCGATCCCGGCAGCAGCTGGGCCGCGATCGCGCGGCGTGAGCTGGCCAAGCTACGCGACTCCACAGTGGTCTCAGGCGCGCGCGCGGACCACGCCGGGAACGGCCAATGAACCTGCGCCACGCCTTCCGCCTGCTCTGGAAGAATCCCGGCTTCACTCTCGTCGCCGTTTTCACCCTGGCGCTGGGCATCGGCGCCAACACCGCCATCTTCACGCTGGTGGACACGCTGCTTCTTCGACCGCTACCCTATCGGCACGCAAAGCGGCTGGTGCTGGTGGGCGCAATCGATAAGGGCGAGCAGGACGGCGGCGCGGACTTCATCTCGTGGCCACGGTACACCATGATTGCCGAGCGGCAGCGCGTGTTCTCCGGGTTCGCGGCGTACACCTTCGACACCATGACCGTCACCGGCCGCGGAGACGCCGAACAGATCCAGGCCGGCCGGGTGAGCTGGAACTTTTTCGATCTGCTCGGCGTTCGGCCGGCGCTGGGACGCAGTTTCGTTCAGGACGATGGCGGACCGGCGGGCAAACCGGTGGTGATTCTCAGTGACAGCCTTTGGCGCCGGAAGTTCGGCGCATCGCCGGCCATCGTCGGACAGCCGGTCACGCTCAGCGCGCGAGTGTACACCATCGCGGGCGTCCTGCCGCCGTCATTTACCTTCGGTCTGCTTAGCAACAAGACCGAGATCTGGATTCCGCGCATTGATGAATTAACACTGATGAGCACCGAGCACCTGCTGAGCGGCGTTTCCTACCTGGGCGCAATCGGCCGCCTTTTGCCCGGCGTCACCATTTCGCAGGCAGCCGCGCAAATGGCGGTTTTGGCGAACCAGTACGCGAAGGAGTTCGCGCGCTACCCGGACACGAATCGGATTATCGAAGTGCGCGGGCTTCAGGAGCAACTCGTCGGCGGCTTCCGGCCGACGCTGCTGGTGCTGGCCGGCGCGGTTGCCGTGGTCCTGCTGATCGCCTGCGCCAACGTGGCCGGTCTTCTGCTGGCGCGCGCACTGACAAGGCGGCGCGAAGTCGCGGTGCGCACGGCGCTGGGCGCCACCCGGCGCCTTCTGATGCGGCAACTGCTGACCGAGAGCGTGCTGCTGGCTGGGATCGGTGGGTTGTGCGGCGTGATACTCAGCATCGTGGCCACGCGCGTTCTCTCCGCCAAAGTCGCCGACTTCGTGCCGCGCACCGGCGAGATCGGCGCCGGCATCGACGTCCCGGTCCTCTTATTCGCTGCCGGCGTGTCCGTCATTTGCGGAATTCTTTTCGGCCTCGCTCCGGCGCTCCAGTTCTCGCGCGCGGGGCTGAGCGGCATTCTGCGCGAGGAAGGGCGCGGCGCCGCGGGCGCCAGGATGCGCAACCGCATGCGCAGCGCGCTGGTCACTGCTCAGATTGCTTTATCGGTGGTGCTGCTGGTTGGCGCCGGGCTGCTGATCCGCACCTTCATTCACCTGCGCATGGCGCCCGTCGGCGTCGATACGCGAGGCACGCTGACCATGTCCCTGTCCCTGCCGCCGGCGAAGTACGCCACCGGCCAGCAGATGAGCGATTTTTTCGAGCAGGCGCTCGCAAAGGTGGAAGCCATCCCCGGCGTGAAAGCGGCCGCGGTCTCGTCCGCGCTGCCGCTGAATGCGGTGCGGCAGTCGATGGTGCTGGCCGAAGGTCAGCCGGTCGTCCCCGTTGCCGACCGCCCGGTTGTTTACGTCCAGACCTTCGCGCACGATTACCTGAAGACCATGGGCGTCCCGCTGCTGCGCGGTCGATGGTTCAACGAGCATGACACGCGAACCAGCCCGTCGGTGGTCATCATCAATCAGGCATTCGCACGCAGGTTCTTTGCCGGGCAGGACCCCGTGGGTAAGCATGTTTCGCTCGGCCGGCGCGGTCCGTCCGAGATCGTGGGCGTGATCGGGGACGTTAAGAACGTGTCGCTCACTTCCGAACCGGCGCCCGAGGTCGATCTGCCGTTCGCGCAGCTCCCCTGGCCCTCCATGAACCTCACGATACGCGCCGACGGCGACCCGCGCGCTCTGGCCAGCGCGATTCGCGCTCAGATCGCGTCGGTGGACCGCGACGTGCCGGTGATCGGCATACAGACAATGGATGATGTGCTCAGCGCCTCGCGCGCCCAGCCCCGCGTACTGATGGCGCTGCTCGCGGTCTTCGCGATCGGCGCATTCGTGCTGGCGGTGGTGGGGCTCTACGGCGTCATCAGCTACTCGGTGACGCAGCGCACACGCGAGATGGGCGTGCGCATCGCTCTCGGGGCCAGCCGAGGGGACGTGATCGGGCTCGTTGTTCGGCAGGGCCTGACGCTCGCAGTGCTGGGGATCGCCGTGGGCATCGCAGCGTCATTCGGGGCGACACGGCTGATGGCGTCCATGACCTTCGGCGTGAGCACCACCGATCCGCTGACCTTCGTTGTAAGCCCGCTTTTGTTTCTGACGTTCGCGGCGCTGGCAAGCGCGATCCCGGCCATCCGCGCCACGCGCGTGGATCCGAGTGAAGCGCTGCGCGCCGAGTGAGCGCAAAGCTTGCTCCTGCGCCGGTTCATCCTGTTATTTGGGCTCCTCAACGCGTGCCTCTTCGCCGCGCTTCTCCCGTTGTGGGAAGGCTTTGACGAAGCGTTTCATTATGGCTACGTCGAGACCCTCTGGGAGACCGGAAAGCTCCCGGTGCTCGGCCGCACGCTGCTGCCGGCCGACGTTGCCGCCTCATTCCGAGTCGCTCCGCTCAGCCATATCGTGTGCCGATGGATTGCCGAAGCGACCCCGTTCGATCAATGGTTTTCGCTGCCGCTGGAGCAGCAGACACAACGGCGCAGCGAACTAGATCGCCTGCGGCCGGGGCCGGCTGACAGCTCGCGCCCAAATTACGAGGCGCACCATCCACCGCTCGCCTACGCTGTCCTTGCGTTGCCGGACCGGTTGCTTTCCCGGCAGCCGATCACGGCTCGCGTGCTGGTTCTCCGGCTCGTCGGCGCCCTGCTCTCAACCACGCTGATCTGGATCGGCGCTTCGGCGCTGGGCCGCACACTGCAGCTTCCGGCCCCGTTCCTGAACGCAGCGCTGTTCACCGTATTCTGCTCGGAAATGCTCTACGCCAGCATCGCGCATGTCGCCAATGACTGGCTTGCTGTCGGCATCGGCGCCATGTTTCTCGCCGCCCTGGCGGAATTCATCCGTAAGCCCGACAGGCGCTCGGCTATTGTCGCCGCGGGATGCCTTTCCGCGGGACTGCTCACGAAAGCATATTTCCTGGTATTCGTGGCGCTCGCGGCAGTGCTTATGTTGAACCCTCGCACGAAGCTGCGAAGAACGTGGCCCGCCGCCGCGTTGGTTCTGGTGATTGCGGGCCCGTGGTATGCCCGTAACGTCGCACTCTATGGGAACGTACCCGGCACGCACGAGGAGTTCGATGGGATCGGTGTTCGACAGGCTCTCGCCGCGGCGCCGCACATCGACTGGCCGGCGACGGCTGGCTTCCTCGCCCGCGGCTCGCTGTGGACGGGCAATAATTCATTCACCACGTTTTCGCAGACCACGCTCGACGTCCTGCTCGCTCTGCTTGCGGTGGCGTTCGCCGGGTGGATCGCGCGCCACAGAAGCATCGAGTCCGCGGAGTGGATCATCTTCGCCGCCATCGTTCTCTTTTCGATCGCAGTGGCCTATGCCTCGGCCGCGAGCTTTGCGCACACCCACGGGGAAACGGCAGGCGCGAGCCCCTGGTACACTCAGGCACTCCTCGCTCCGGTCATGATTCTGGCGTTTCTCGGTCTGTCACGCTGGAAGACCGCGGGCGCCCTCGTCGCGGTCTGTATCACAGCGCTCAGCGCATGGATCCTGATCGCCACCTGGACGGTGAAACTGTTCCCGATGTATTCGGGCGGGAGCGTCGCGCCGATGCACCCAGGCTCTGCCTGGCACTGGTGGACACATGACGCAGCCGCGCACGCCGCGGAGCTTTCATTAACGGCGATCACGCCGGCACGCGTCCTCTATACCGGATTGTCGATATCTGTCGTACTCACGGTGCTCCTGGCGGCGGCAACGATGGCCGGCGTCGTCAAATGGCCGCGAATGGCTGCTCCAGCGAGTTGCTCTGCGGAGTAAGCAACTCGGCGCCGTCCGGCCGGATGTGCATGTCGTCTTCGAGTCGAATGCCGAACTCGCCGGGAAGATAGATCCCAGGCTCGTCGCTGAAGGTCATGCCGGCGGCGAGCGGGAGTGTGTTGCCGCGGACCAGATACGGCCATTCGTGCCCGTCCATGCCGATGCCGTGGCCGAGCCGGTGAAGGAAGTATTTGTAGCCCGGCCCGTAACCGCCGTCCTCGATTACCTTCCGCGCGGCCGCATCGACGTTCTGACAGGCGACGCCCGGACGGGCCGCGGCGAGCGCCGCATCCTGCGCGCGCCGCACGATCGTGAACACGCGCTTCATCTTCTCCGTCGCGCGGCCGAAGACGAATGTTCGAGTGATGTCGGACTGATAGCCTTCCACCGTGCAGCCGTCGTCCATGAGCACGATGGAGCCCTCGCGAATGATCTGCGGTTTCGCCGATCCGTGCGGCAGCGCCGAGTTTTCGCCGACCTCGACCATGGCGTCGCCGGGAAAGCCGATCTGGTCGTATGCCGCCGCGATCAGGCCGCTCAGCTCGCGATTGGTCATTCCCTCGCGGACCGATCGCCATGCAGCCTCGTAGACCTGCAGGGTCACGCTCGAAGCCAAACGCATGAGCGCCAGCTCGGCGGCGCTCTTGATCATTCGGCAGCCGGCCGTGACCGGGGTTGCGCCGGCGATGGTCGCCCGCGGAAGCGCCTCGCCGATGCCGCTGGCGAAGACGAACGGCATGCGCTCTTCGATACCGATGCGGCCCGAAGCGAGACCGCGCTCCTTCAGGCACGCGGCCAGCAGCGCGTACGGATTCTCGTCCTCCTGCCAGGCGTACACGCGTGCGCTGTGCAGATTGGCGTTGGCGGCGATCTGTTCGCGCGCGCGACCCTCCTCGAATGCGGGGCAGACGAAGAACGGTTCACCGCGCGACGGCAGCGCCATGACGAAGAGCCGTTCACTGACATGCCAGCGTACGCCGCTGAAGTACTCGAGCGAGGTTCCACCCGCCATGCAGATGGCGGCGAGGCGATTCGCGGCCATGAGCTCGCGGGCGCGCTCTACGCGAGCCAGCCGCTCCTCCGGCGTGATCGGTCGCGCCTCCGCGCGGCGGTTCTTCAGCGCTGCGATTGGCGGTGGCAGGGCGGCCGCTGCAAACGGAGCAATGAAAGCGGATGCAAGTAGTGAACGGCGGGTCGGCATGGGGGAAGTATCGATACTAACTCCGCTCGGCGGCCATAACGGGGCCGCGGACGGTGTGTTCGAGTGCGGACGCAGTTGTGCCTCAAAGTGGTGGGTCGAATCTCTGAATGGCAGGCCCGGGGCCCGCGCCGTTTGCGGCGCGGGCCGGACCCAGCTGCTCTATCGTCGTCACTGATTGACCGGACGCTTTGTTTTCACGCCCGGTGGACCACAATTCAACGCACTCGCCGCAACCCGGAACGCGATGTCCGGACTACAGCTCACTGCCTGTACGCTGTCCTCGTCGTTTAATTGGATGCGCATCGTTATCCCTTGCGGTACCGATCCGGAGAGGAGCC
>DASRCB010000066.1:0-5913 GCA_035653295.1 Bryobacteraceae bacterium | reverse complement strand
GAAGCGCGCGCGGCGGTTGTTCTCGCTGGCGCCCCATTCACTCGAGATCCAGCCGCGCTGCTCCAGACGCAGCAGCGCCGGATACAGAGTGCCCTGGTTGAGCGAGAGCGACTGCTCGGCCAGCTGCTCGATTCGCCGCGCGATGCCGTACCCGTGCAGCGCGCCCATGGAATCGAGCGTCTTGAGAATGATGAGGTCAAGGGTGCCGTAGGGCACTTCGGAGCGGGCGTCTTCTTTCATGTTGATCGTCTACAGGGGTATGGCGCCGGTCGTCAACAGGGAGCCGCGTTCAGGGAGCGAGCAGCCACAGGAGCAGCATGAAGACCAGCAGCAGGATGAGGCCAAGCCACCAGGGAGTGAATGGGATGGGGAAAAGAAGGATGAGCAGCCAGAGCAGCCATGCGCGCGATCCGCGCTGGGTGGGCCGGAACCGTCCGCCATTGAGGTAGTCCCGCTGCTGTTCAGGCGTGCGCCGGCTCGGCATTCCTGGGGTATTCTACATCTCGCAGGTCCCGGCGGCACGCTCGGGACCGCGTCGTCGTCCGCCTGATCAATTCACTCGTCGGCAGCGGCGTCCAAACAGCGGCTCCGGCGCGCCGGGTGAGCGTCTTTGCGCTCCTTCCTCAGTGGTGGGCGGCGATGGTTCCGGTGCTCCGAACGAGGACCCACTTTTGTTCACGTTGTTCGGCGGAACGCCCAGAAATCGAGCATCTGGGGTTCGCACTGATCGGCTGACAGCGAATGCTCCTCAATCATGTACCCTTCCGGGAAATCGGCTATAACCTCCGCTCCGATGCTCTGGATTCGATCCGTGTCCTGCTGACTCACTGCGCCCCGAAAATAGGCTCTGATTTCGATTAGCCTGTCTTTCAACCCGCACGTCACCGCTTCCAGGCGGTCAGTGACCTCGCCAACCAGCGCGCGTTGAATGGATACGCGCAACATTGTTGATGGTTCACAGCTGGTCATGGGCGTGCCGGCACGATGTGTGTGCCCTCCGTTGAGTAGTGAATGATTTCTTCCGTCGTCGGCATGCTGGTGCCAGTGGCTGGGTCCACATATTCTCAGATTACTCGTCCGAAGTCGACTCGTTCTTCGTAGCCACGAAGCCCTTTGGGAGCCCCTATTCACCGGTTCGCCTGACCCGGCCTGCTCGGGCCGGTCACGTGACCTGCCCTCTGCATCAATTCAATCGTTCCACTCACTTGCGCTGCAAACGACAATCGATCTCGCCGGTCGAGGATACAATCCTGGCCTGGGAGGATCATCGCTCCACGGCGAAATACGAGCGTCAATTCCCTCCCTGAAGCGCATCAATTATGACTTCGCGAAACCAACCCGATCCCGTTTCCGGCCACGTCGCCGCGCCCCGGCGCGGCCAGCGAAATGAGCCTTGCTGGGCGCGCAATCCGCGCTGGAGATTTTGCCAAAGGAACCTAATCCCAAAAACGAATATCCCGCCCGGCGCCGCGCCTGCACCCGGTCCGCCGGCCCCCGCTACACTGGGATCTGGACTCCGGACATTCTGAGCGCACCGCTCCCGACCCGAGCCACTCGTCTGATGAAGCAGAAAATCCACTCCACAACGATCCTCTGCGTCCGCCGCAACGGCAAGGTGGTCATCGCCGGCGACGGCCAGGTCACCTTCGGCCAGGAGGTTCTCAAGGCCTCCGCCCGTAAGCTCCGCCGCCTGTACCAGAACCGCATCCTCGCCGGGTTCGCAGGTTCCACCGCCGATGCCTTCTCGCTGTTCGCCCGCTTCGAAACCAAGCTGGAGCAGTTCAACGGCAATCTCCCCCGCGCCGTCGTCGAGCTGGCCAAGGAATGGCGCACCGATCGCGTCCTGCGCCACCTCGAGGCCCTGCTGATCGTCGCCGATCAGGAGAAAACGTACATCGTCAGTGGAAACGGCGACGTCATCGAGCCCGACGATGACATCGCCGCGATCGGCTCCGGCGGCCCGTTCGCCAAGGCTGCGGCCACCGCGCTGATGGAAAACACCAAGCTCAGCGCCCGCGACATCGTCGAGAAATCCATGGCCATCGCCGGGCGCATCTGCATCTACACCAACGAGCAATTCACCTTCGAGGAGCTGGGCTGAATCATGGTTATCTATCTCCCCGGTCAGAACGACGACACACCGCTCCTCGACGAGCTCACCCCGCGCGAGATCGTCGGCGAGCTGGACAAGTACGTCGTCGGTCAGGCCGACGCCAAGCGCGCCGTGGCCATCGCCCTGCGCAATCGCATTCGCCGCCAGAAGCTCGACCCCGAAATGGCCGAAGAGGTGATGCCCAAGAACATCCTCATGATGGGCCCCACCGGCTGCGGCAAAACCGAAATCGCGCGCCGCCTCGCGCGCCTCGCGAATTCGCCGTTCCTCAAGGTCGAAGCCAGTAAGTTCACCGAAGTGGGCTACGTCGGCCGCGACGTCGAATCGATGATCCGCGACCTGGTCGATATCGCCATCGACATGGTCCGCGAGGAGCGCCTGGACGAGGTCGCCGACCGCGCCGAAACCAACGCCGAGGAGCGCCTCCTCGACCTCCTCATGCCGCCTCAGCCCGAGCCGTCCGACAGCGTCGACCGCACCCGCGAGAAACTGCGGGAGCGCCTGCGCGCCGGCAAGCTCGACGACCGCATGGTCGAAATCGAGGTCAAAGAGCGCGGACCCACGCTCGAGCTCGCCAGCCAGCAGGGCGTCGAGGAGATGGACATCAATCTCAAGGACCTCATGCCCGGCATCTTCGGCCAGCGCACCCGGAAGCGCAAAATGCGCGTCGCCGAGGCCATGGAGTATCTGGTCCAGGAAGAGGAACAGAAGCTCATCGACATGGATCAGGTGACCCGCGTCGCCCTCGAACGGGTGGAACGCAACGGGATCATCTTCCTCGATGAAGTCGACAAGATCGCCGGCCGCGAATCGGGCCACGGCCCGGACGTGAGCCGCGAGGGCGTGCAGCGCGACATCCTGCCCATCGTCGAAGGCACTACCGTCAACACGCGCCACGGCTTCGTGCGCACCGATCACATCCTGTTCATCGCCGCCGGCGCCTTTCACGTCTCCAAGCCCAGCGATCTGATCCCCGAACTACAGGGCCGTTTCCCCATCCGCGTGGAGCTGAAGTCCCTTACCGAGGAGGACTTCATCCGCATCCTGAAGGAGCCGCGCAACGCCCTGGTCAAGCAGTACGTCGCGCTCCTCGATACCGAGGGCATCAAGCTGAACTTCACCGACGACGCGCTGGAGGAAGTGGCCCGCTTCGCCGCGCAGGTGAACGAAAGCTCGGAAAACATCGGCGCCCGCCGCCTGCACACCATCATGGAGAAGCTGCTCGAAGACATCTCCTTCGCCGGCCCCGATCTGCGCCGGAAAACCGTGCGCATCGACGCCGCTTACGTTCGCAAACAGCTCGCCGACATCGTTCGCGATCAGGATCTGTCCCGGTACATCCTGTGATCCTGTCGCCGCGCAACACCGGCTGCTGCGCCGCGGTGCTGTCATGTTTCTTTGCGTGCTCGTGCGGGCAGGTCGGCGAACCGGTTTACCCGTCGACGCAGATCCCCGCCCCGGTGGGCGACCTCACCGCGGTGCAGCGCGGCGATGTAATTCTGATCAGCTTCACCATTGCGCCGCGCGCCACCGACGGAACGCTGCTGCGGCGCATCCGGGCGATCGAACTGCACCTTGATCCAGCGGACAAGTCGATCGACGTGCCGCCGCCGGACGAGCCTGGCCGCGTGAATGCCAGGATCCCGGTCTCCGGCCTCGTCGGGCAGCAGGTCACCATTACCGAGCGGACCACGGGGGGCAAGGGCCGCGAGTCGGCGGCATCGAACAAAGTGACCCTCCAGGTGCAGCAGCCGGTCCCGCCTCCCACCGGCGTCGCGGCGAAGCCCGTGCCGGCGGGAGTCGAAGTGAGCTGGCGCGCTCCCGGAGCAACCTCGTTCCGCATCTTCCGCACCGACGAGAATACGAAGATTCCCCAGCAGGTGGGCGAGTCCAACTCGGATACGTTCATCGACAGGAACACCGAGTACGGCAAGCACTACGAATATGTCGTGCAGGCCCTGCACGACAAGGCCGAGAGCGAGGTGTCGGAGCGCGCCGGAGTCACGCCGGTCGATGTGTTCCCACCCGCCGTACCCGCGGGCGTAACCGCAACCGCGGGCATCGCGGCCATCGAACTCGCCTGGGAACGCAACACCGAGCCCGATTTCGCCAGGTACATCGTCTGGCGCGCAACCGGCGATGGTCCGTTTGAGAAGCTGGCCGAGACCGACTCCCCGGTGTACAGCGACAAAGCGGTGAAATCCGGGACGCGATATCGATATTCGATATCGGCCGTCGATCAGAAGGGCAACGAGAGCGCCCGCAGCGCCCCTGTAGAAGCAACCGCGCCGTGAATCCTTACCTGTTGCCCAATGATTCGGAGTTATCGAGGCGGCGGCGCAGCTCGCGAATCTCCTCCCGCAGTTCCGGCAGCCGCGCCAGCGCCGCAAGCTGCTCCAGGTACTGCTTCAGGGGTCGCGCCGGCACGCCCCACACTACCTGACCCCGGCGGACGATCTTCGAGGTCAGCACCCCGGAGCCCGAGCCCAGCACGGCGCGCGACTCGATCCGCGCCTTATCGCCAATCCCCACCTGGCCGCCGATGACCGCATAGTCTTCTACCACGACCCCGCCCGAAAACCCGGTCTGCGCCGCCACAACCACGTGCCGGCCGATGCTGCAGTTATGCGCCACGTGCACCATGTTGTCCAGCTTCGTGCCGTCGCCGATGCGAGTGACGCCGAGCGCGGCGCGATCCACGCAGGAGTTGGCCCCGATCTCCACATCGTCCCCGATCTCCACGGTGCCGATCTGCGGGAACTTCTCGTAGTGATCGCCGGCCAGCGCGAAGCCGAATCCATCCGCCCCAAGCACGCACCCGGAATGCAGGGTCGCGCGCTCGCCCACGCGCACCCGGTCATAGATGGTCACGTTCGCGTGCAGCAGGGACCCTCGCCCAATCTCGACCTGCTCGCCGATGACGCACCCAGCGCCGATAACGCAGTCGTCACCGATGCGCGCCCCGGCGCCGATGACGCAATGCTGTCCAACCGACGCGGACTCGGCAATCACGGCGTCGCGCCCAATCACCGCCGTCGCATGTATCCCCGCCTGCGGCCTCTTCGGCGGATACAGCAACCCAATGACGCGCGCGAAGGCCGCGCGCGGGTCGCCGGCCCGGATCAGCGTACGTCCGGACGGGAACTCGTCATTCACGAGCAAACAGCCCGCGCCGGATTGCATGGCGGCCGCCGCTGCTTTGCGATTGCCGACAAACGAGAGCTCGTTCGGTCCCGCGGACTCGACCGGCGCCACGCCGGCAATAGACGCATCGCCGTCTCCCTCAAACCTTGCCCGCAGAAACGCCGCAATCTCGGCGACGCGCATTTTTGCCCCCGACATGATACAAGCTTATGTCGCCCGCCCATTTGTAATGCGAGCCTTTGGCTTGCACGCCGTGCTCTATGGGGGGCAGGCCCTTCGGCCTGTCGGCGCGCGGGCCAAAGGCCCGCTCCACAAGAGACAAGACACAAAGAGACACTGATCCCTGAAGTTCGTGGGTTTGCAGATCCGGGCCCGCGCCGTTTGTGGCGCGGGCCGGACCCGGCTGCTCTATCGTCGTCACTGATTGACCGGACGCGTTGTTAATAGAACGCGACGCCCGGTGGACCACAATTCAACGCACTCGCCGCAACCCGGAACGTCTTGTCCGGACTACGGCTCACTGCCTGTACGCTGTCCTCGTCGTTTAATTGGATGCGCATCGTTATCCCTTGCGGTACCGATCCGGAGAGGAGCCCCGTTTAGCGCCGATTAAGACGCCCAGCGGTTGCAAACTACGCAACGAACAACGAATCGAA
>DASRCB010000065.1:0-7178 GCA_035653295.1 Bryobacteraceae bacterium | reverse complement strand
CCGCTGAGGTCGAGCCGCTCGGGACTGGCGTTGATCTCGAAACAGATGCGGCGCCGCGCCGCTTCGCCGGCGACCAGATCGAAATCAAAGGGGTACGGTTCGCGGTTCAGCAGGATGCGGCCGGTGGCATGGCCGATGATGCGCAGCGACGGCGACTGCAGCGCGCGCATGAGCCGATCGGTCATCTCCGCGGGCTCGATATTCATGTAGGCGTGAACGCTGCCGATGACGATGTCCAGTTCGGCCAGCGCATCCTCGGCAAGGTCCATCATCCCATCCCGGCGAATATCGCATTCGATTCCGGAGAGGATGCGAATCCCCAGGCTGCCGCTGCTGTTCAACTCGCGCACGCGGCGCGCGAAGGCGACGACGCGATCCTCGTCCAGGCCGTTGGCCATGGCCAGCGCCTTCGAATGGTCGGTTATGGCGATATATTCATAGCCGAGCGCGCGGGCTGCCTCTGCCATCTCTTCGAGGCTGGCGCGTCCGTCGGTCTCGGTGGTATGCATGTGCAGATCGCCTCGGATCTGCGGAGTTTGGATCAGATCCGGGAGCCGGCCTTCGAGCGCGGCATCGATCTCGCCGCAGTTCTCGCGCAGCTCCGGAGGAATCCACGGGAGACCGAGGGCCGAGTAGATGCCTTCTTCCGTTTCGCCGGCGATGCAGGCGTTGTCCTCGAGCCGGAAGAGGCCGTACTCGTTGAGGGTGAATCCCATGCGCAGGGCCCGTCCGCGCAGCGCCACGTTGTGCTCTTTGCTTCCCGTAAAATATTGCAGCGCGGCGCCGTAGTTTTCGGACGGAAGGGCGCGGAGGTCCACCTGGATGCCCTCCAGCCCGAACCGGATGCTGGCCTTGTTCGCTCCCTGGCCGAGCACTTCGGTAGCCCGCGGATGCGCGACGAAGCGCTCCATTGCTGCGTGAGCGCCGGGGCCCGTGGCGAGCAGGTCCAGATCGCCGATCGTTTCCCGGCCCCGTCGCAGGCTGCCGGCGGCCATGATTTTCTCGAGACCCGGCGTCTCGGCAAGGTACGAGGTGAGCTCGTTCGCGGTGCGGTAACCGAAGGCGAGGAGGAAGCGGCCGGCGCTTTGCCGGTACTGCGCGATCGAGCGCAGCACTTTCTCTTCGAGCTTCGCCCCCATGCGGGGCAGATCGCGCAGCTTCTGCTCGCGGCACAATCGCTCCAGCTCGTCGATCGTCGTAATACGGAAGTGCTCGAAGATAAGGGCGATGCTTTTGGGGCCAAGTCCCTGGATTTTCAGGAATTCGAGCGCCGTCGGAGGATAGCGCTCGAGCAGCTGATCGCGCTTCTCAAAAGATCCGCGCCGGCAAAGCTCTTCAAGCACGGAGGCGATGCCCTTGCCCACGCCGGGGATTTCGGTGAGCTTCCGTTCGGGATTGCAGGCAATATCAGCGATCCGCTCGGGGTAGCCCAGAATGCTGGAGGCGGCGTTCCGGTAGCTGCGGATGCGAAAAGAATCTTCTCCGCCGATTTCCATCAGGTCGGCGGTCTCGGAAAGCAGGCGGGCGATTTCGCTGTTTTCCATCGTGGCCTACGAGAGCTGAACGGGCGGGTTCGGAGCCCGCCGGAGGCGCCGCCGAAAAACCGGCGTCATCGGACGGACCTGCTCAGCAGCAGGTGGGGTTCGACATGCACGAGCACGTCGGCCACCCAGTCGAGCCTCTCGCGGATGCGCTCGCGGACGGCGGTGGCGATATCGTGAGATTGCTGTACGGTCATGTCGGCGTCAACCTCGAGGTGCAGATCGACATGCCAGCGCAGCCCGGTCTTGCGCGCGTAGCACTTCTCGATGCCCAGGGCCCCGGGAACCGTGAGCGCGGCGTTTCGGATCTCGAAAAGCATGGCTTCACTGGGCATGGTGTCCATGAGCTGCGAGGAGGTCTCGTACATCACCTTCGCGCCGAGGACAATGACGATGAATCCCACGATCGCGCCGCCGATGTGGTCAGCGGGCGCGAGCCGCGGATCGAGCAGCGCCAGCGCGAGAGCGATGAGGGCGATGGTTGCGGACAGGACATCTGTGGCGTCGTTCAGGGAGTCGGCCATGAGCGCCACGCTGCGGATGCGGCGCCCATAGTAGCGCTTGGTGAGCCACAGCGCGCTCTTCGCCGCTATGGAGATAACCAGAGCCCAAATGGCGAATGGCTGTGGAACGTGACGCACCTCGAAGACGTTCTGCAGCGCGCGGGAGGCGATGAGGGCGCCGGCGACGGTGAGCAGCGCTCCGACGCCAAGACCGGTCAGAATCTCGAAGCGGCCGTGGCCGTACGGATGTTCTTTGTCGGGAGGACGCGCAGCGATCAGCAGGCCGAAGAAGACCAGCCCCGAGGTAAAAACATCGCCAAGCGATTCGAACCCGTCGGAAACAACCGCCACCGACTGCGCGCGCACGCCGACGGTGATTTTCAGGGCTGCGAGCGCCGCACTGACGACGATTCCGGTTACGGCGATGCGCCGCCCGGCGCCTCCGGCGCGCTCCATGCTTTCGAGGATATCAGTGCGATTCGCCGGGCCCAGGCGCCGACCCCCGCTGAAGCAGGCGCCGCATAATCGCGAGCAGTTCGGCCTCGACGATTGGCTTGGCGATAACGGCATCGGAGCCGAGATGGCCGGCAAGCTCGAGGTGGCCGGGAAGTGCGCCGGACATAGCCACGATCCCGAGGCCCGGGCGCATGCGCCGCAGATTGCGAATGGTCTCGAGACCGTCGAGTTCGGGCATGATCAGGTCGACGATGGCGACCTGAAACACGGCCCCGTCGCGGGCAAGTTCAAGGGCCTGCCGTCCATTGGCGGCCTCAATGACCTGCGCCGCGAGCGGAGCGAGCATGGCGCGGATGAGCGTTCGAATTGCAGCGTCGTCATCGGCGATGAGAACACAATACGGGCTGGGCCTCTTCAGAATGCACTATTCTATTCCGGGCCACCCGGAGGAATCCAGAAAAAACAAGTCGTATTTCAGAGTGCGGCGCGCCGCTTAGTACCCGCGCTCCCCGAGTAATTCGGTGTCTGCCGTCTTACTGTGACCCTTTAACCGGAATTGTCGCGATATTGCTGACGAAGCCCTGTTGAGCGATATACATGGGCGCGGCCGCGTTCGTGGTCACGCTGGAGTCAATCTGCAGGACCACCTGATAAACGCCGACCATCCCCACCGCGAGTCCTGCATCGATCACATTTGCGGTCTTGCCCTCGACCTGCGCGTCGTCAACCAGTGTGGCGAGGGTGTTTACGGCCGGACCGTTATAGACCGTGCCCGTCAGCTGGGCCGCTTTCGCTGCATCGGGACTGGCTACAACTCCAAGTCCGGTAGCGTAAATGATGACCGTTTCACCGGCCACAGCCGGGTTACTCGCAGTCACGAGAGCGCCCGCCTGGCTGGCGCAGCAGGTGGCCGCCTGAAGAGCCGTGGCGGTTACGCCGCTGCTGTTACTGGTGCTGACCGTCACCGTGATCCCGTTTCCGGCGGAACCGGCCGTTTTCGCTGTCAGAACGACGCGGTTGAACTGGCCAGCCGCGCGCGCCGTGACGGGCGCGGTCCCGGGCGAGTTGATGGCATTGATCAGCCCCGCCTCCACCATGTCCAGCGTCTTGTCGGTGCTCTGGATGGTGTAGGTGTAAGCCTTGCCGGCAATGGTCGCGGTGACGGTTTCACCCGCCGGAAACGTCGTTCCCTCGAGATCGATCAACGCAATGCCGTTGCTGCTGTAATGCTCGGCGACGGCCGGACGCGGATCGGTGCCCGCGCCGGCGAAGATCCCGGGGTTGCCCCCGACCATGGAAACGCCCTGGGCCGCCGAGTTGGTCTCCGTGCCATCCTTCCACACGGTCCGAACCCACACGTTGATTCCCGTGCTGTTGGACAGCGTGAACGGAAGCTGGGCATTGATCTGTGTCGGTGAAACGTACAGCAGTGGCGCGCGAACCCCGTCGAAATAGACCTCGACGCCGGCAAGCTGCCGCGGGTACGAGCCGTTGGTCAGCGTGCCAATCGCGCCAGGCTGATCGGTGAAGTTTGTGCCCAGCAGCGTGACCAGCGCGCCGGGGCCGAGCTCCGACTGCGTGCCGCCCTGCAGGTTTGCGAAAGCCGTCGCCGCGGTCAGGTCGGCGCTGTTGCCCGTATTGGCCGCGTAGGTGATATTGTTTCCGGCCGCGCCGGCAGTCCGCGCGCTTAACAGAATGGTGGCGGCAGCCGGCTGCGCAATGGCGAAAACACTGGGATCGCCTTTGCCGGAATTGCTGGAATTAATAGCGTTCGTGACGGACGTGGTTACGGTCTGGAGTGTGTCGGTGCTGACCGTCTTATAGGTATAGGCCGTCCCGTTGATCGTGACCGTGACGGTGATCCCGGCCGTGACGTTGCCCGCTTTGCTGAGGGTTCCCGTAAAGCTGATCGCCCCAATCGCGAACGACTCCAGACTGGCGGCATTCAGAATACTGCCGGTCGGTAACTGATTCTGGCCGGCCGAATAGACCACCACGCGCCGGTCGAAGGGATCGCTTACATACAGATCTACGCCATCCCACGCGAGCGAAGTCGGGGTGCGGATCTGGTCCGAACCCGAGCGGTTCAGCGCGGCATTCTGCATGGCGGTGTTGAAGCCCGTATCGTCGCTGACCTGGTCCGTGAACTCGTCGGGCTGCCCGAGAATCGCGTCGGCGCGGGCGGCGTTCCTGGTCGGGATGGAATCGAAAACGAGCACGCGATCGTTGCCGCCATCAGCGATGAACAGGTGCGCGCCATCGCCCAGGGCGAAGCGGGGGAAGTTCAGGGTAGCGGCACAGCGCGCCGGATATGTCGGCTTGTTGTTGGAATCCTTCCCGGTCGAGGCGCAAAGCACGGTGGAATTGTTGGCCGTGTTGCTGGAGGCATCCGGCTGGCCAACAATGACGTCGGCCGGCTGATTGGTCTGGGTCGGAATCGAGTTCCAGATCATCACCCGGTTCTGGCCGAGATCGGCGACGTAGAGGTGCGTTGCATCGGCGGTCACCGATACCGGGCTCAGCATATTGGCCGCGGTGGTTCCGGTGACCTTCGACTGCGTCTGGGCGCCGGGCGTGGTCGTGAAGTTCGGCTCGCCGAGCACGTAGTCGGCGGCTGTCCCTTTCGAGCCCGCTCCGGGTATTGCGTTCCAGACCAGCACACGGCCGTTAAACGTGTCGGCAACGAAGAGCCGCGTGCCCTGAATCCAGACGCCCTGCGGGCCGCGCATCCCGCTTGCCCCAGCGGCCGCGATTGCATGGGTAAAGTCGGCCTGCCCGAGGACCGTGTCGGGCGCCACGTTGCTCGCCGTAGGAATGGCGTGCCAGATAAGGACGCGGTTGTTGTTCGTATCCGCAACCGCGAGGATATGTCCGTCGCTGGCAATCGCGGTGGGCTGGCGAAGTCCGCTCTGGGTCAGGCTGGCCGCGTTGGAGGTGAGGTTGGCTTGCCCCAGAACCTGATTCGGCTTGTTAAAGCAGACAGGGCACGGCACATCGCCGCCGCCATCAGTAGCGAGTTCCTGGGAGGGCGTGGGCAGCAAAGATGACAGGTTTTGATAGACCAGGATGCGGTTATTGTCGGGCGTGGAGCCGACGCGGTTGGAATCGACGACAAACAACGAGTTGCCCGCGACAGCCATTCCGGAGGGGCCCCCGAGATCGACGGTGGCCGTCGTGCTCCCGCTGACGGCGGCGTTGTTCGCCGTGAAATTCACCTGCCCGAAGACGGCGCGAGCCGCCTGCCCGGTGACGAAAAGAGGCGTGGTATGAGTTGCGTTCTGGGCACACAGTGCCGCACACGTCACGACCAAAGCGCTGAAGAAGTGCTTCATATAACAGGATTTACGAGAACCTCAGTATAGCAGTGCCGTTTAGACGGGCTGCCGGGAAGGAGCGGGTACAATCAGCATACCAAAGCGCCTGGGCGACCGAACCGCCGGACGCGATTCGGTCAGGGTTGGTCGTTCCAGCCCTCGTGCTCCTGCCAGTCAAGGATGCCGAAGTGCGGCCAGGGTTCCTCGCGCGGGAGCTTGCTGTAATCGATGATTTCGGCCTGCTGGTGATTGCCGTCCTGCGACTGGTAATACCACAGGGCCTCCTGTCCGAGTTTCGCCGCCTCGCCGGAAACGTGCAGCGTGTACTTCTCGTACTTGTAGGGCGCGTGCCGGCCGGCCTTCGCGCCATAGGCGACGTCGACCACGAGCTGGGTGTCACGCGAGAGCTTCCCTTCGCGCAGCAGTTCCTGCATGGCCTTCACCACGATCCAGTTGTTGGTGCGGTGGTCCACGTGGCGCTCGTCGGGATGGCCGGTGACGATCATCTCCGGGTTGAAGCGCAGAATGAACTGCTTCGCGGCCGCGACAGCGGCTTCGCGCGAGTACGGCAGGTTGGGGATAGAGGCCTCACGGTACGGCGCGTGGTCGCTGGCGAGGAGAACGGAGAGGTACGGGTCGTCGGAGTGGACGTGCTTGTACCAGATCTGCTCCAGCCCGCCGTCGGGCATGCCCAGAAAGAAGATGTTGTCGCGCGGCACGCCGAGATGGCCCAGCGAGGCGCGGGCCTCCTCCATGCGGACCTCGCCGAAATCCATCGCGCGGGCGGCATCGCAGGAGTGCATGTAATAGCGGTCGCAGCCGCCCGCGTCGCCGCTGGTGAAGTAGACGAAGTGGATGGGGATGTTATTTTCCACCGCGGCGCGGATGAGGGCGGGGTGCGCGGTGTCGTCGTCTTCGTGGGCGCAGAAGATGAGGATGGACCTGGGAAGTTTATTGACGGCGAACTCGAGACGATCGCGGACGCCGTTGTCGGCGGCGAGCTCGAGAGTGTAGAGACCGGGGTCCAGCGGCTTGACGCGAACCTCCTGCTGGCTGCGGTTCTCGATGACGTTCTGGAGTTCATGCCCATCGGCGGTCAGAACGCGTGCCGTGGATACCGGCGCTCTCGCCGTGAACTTCAGCACTGGCGCGACACCGACGGGAAACATGGTGTGCTGCGTACCGAACTGGACCTCGTCGGAGACGAATTGCGGCGGGTAGAAGTGCCGGTACGATTCGGATTTCGGAACGTCGCGAAGGTGGTTGTAGAGATACAGGAACGGGTACTGCTTGGGAAGCGGCTTCCCGACCGGCACCGTGAAAGCCGGAGGAAGAAGGCCAGATCGTAGATGCGATCCTGGTCG
>DASRCB010000064.1:0-11933 GCA_035653295.1 Bryobacteraceae bacterium | reverse complement strand
AATCGCCTGTACCGCAATAACCGGGACGGCACCTTCACCGATGTCACAAAGAAGGCCGGACTCAATCGCGTGGCGTGGGTTTCCGGCGTGTGTGTTGGCGATTACGACAACGACGGCTTCGACGATCTCTTTCTGAGCTGCTGGGGCCAGAACATCCTGTATCACAACAATGGCAACGGCACGTTCACCGATGTGACGAAAGACGCCGGCCTGCTGAAGAGCCGTCCCGCGTGGGGGGCGGGCTGCACCTTCGTCGATTACAACCGCGACGGCCATCTCGATCTGTTCGTCAGCACGTACCTCGACTTCGACTTCAAAACCGTTCCCGTGCCAGGGGCGACGCCCAACTGCATGTGGAAGGGCATTGCCGTCAACTGTGGGCCGCGCGGGCTGCCGACCGGCCGCAATTTCCTGTACCGGAACAACGGTGACGGCACCTTCACCGATGTTTCCGATGCATCAGGTATCGCGCGCGTGGACAAGCGGTATGCCATGACAGCTGTGGCCGCCGACTTTGACGACGACGGCTGGCCCGATATCTACGTGGCCTGCGACACCAGCCCCAGCATTCTGTATCGCAACCGCCACGACGGCACGTTCACCGACGTGGCGCTCGAAGCCGGCGCCGCCTTCAACGAAGACGGCCGCGAACAGGCCGGCATGGGTGTTGCGCTGGGCGACGTTGCCGGAGATGGCCGGCTCGACATCTTCAAGACGCACTTCGCCGACGACACGCCGATTCTGTACCACAACACCGGCGGGATGCACTTCGAGGACTGCACCAGCCGCGCCGGGCTGGGATCGCTCACACGGTACGTGGGGTGGGGCGCCGGCATCTTCGATTTCGATAACGACGGCCGGCCCGACATCCTCTTCGTGAATGGCAATGTATATCCCGAGCTGGAAAAATACTTCGCCGATTACCGCTATAAGAATCCGCGCATTCTGCTGCGCAATACCGGCGCCGGCGTGTTCGGAGACGTGAGCGAATCGGCCGGCCCTGGAATTACCGCGCGCCATGCCAGCCGTGGCTGCGCCTTCGGCGATTACGACAACGACGGCGACGTCGACGCGGTGGTGATGAATATGAGCGAGCCGCCGTCGCTGCTGCGCAACGACATCCGCGGCGGCAACGCCTGGCTGAAGCTGAAGCTGGTGGGAACGAAATCGAATCGCTCGGCCATCGGCGCCAGCGTGATCCTGACTGCGAACGGCGCCCGTCAGCGTCAGGACGTGCTCAGCCAATCGAGCTTCTACTCCCAGAACGACCTGCGGCTGCACTTCGGGCTGGGATCGGCAAAGCAGGCCGACAGCATCGAGATTCGCTGGCCCTCGGGCGCGACCAGCACGTTCAAAAACGTGCGCGCCGGCCAGATTATTACGCTGCGAGAGCCGCCCGGGTAAGAAGCCGTCTTTACAACAGCGCGCCCTGGTACAACACAGTGCCGGGTCCCACGTTTGTGCCGCCCGGATTGCCGTACTTCGAAACGATCTTCAGCACCCCACTCTTGTATGTGTAGATGAACTTGCCGTACTTAGGCATCATCTCGTCCATGTTGTTGGCCTGGAGATTCTGGATTGCGGTCCTCTTCGCGCCTTTAGCGTTCTCGACGCGCTGTTTCAACTGCGTTCCCGTCCAGTTCTGGCCCGACGCATCGGTCCAGGCATTGTTTTCCCAGGCGATCAGACCCTTGGCATACACCTCGACCGGCGTGGCCGCCCAGGCGTTAGGGTTCAGGCGATAGTACGCCTCTTTCTGCTTGATCTCGCTTTCCTTGACGCCGCTCGCCTGCAGGTTCTTGAGTTGCGCCAGCAGCGGGCCTTTGCTCTGCGTCTGGGCCTTCGCGGCCTCGGCGAACTCCATATTCTCGTCGATCATCTCTTCCACTTCGACAAGCGCTCTCCCGCTGGTGTTGTCGTGCTGGATCTTTCCGGTAACGGCGCTCATTCGCACGCTGAGAGTTTGCGCCAGCGGCTTGTAGAGCTGGTAAGCGAAGCTGGTGGCGAGGTCCGCGGACGCGATCGCGCCCATGTGATCGATCTGCGCCCGCCTGTAGTTGCGGCAGCGTGCGCCGTAGCACATGATCAGCGCGATCCGGATCACGTCCTTGCGCGGCAGGATGATGCTCTTGAGGAAGGTCGCCAGCTGGTTGTAGTCCGCCAGTTGCACCACGCCCACGCCGTTCGGGTCATTCGTGTAGCAGACATCGGTGGTGCGCGGATCGCCGTGTGCGACCACATAGATCTTTTCCGCACTGGAGCAATCGGTGCGGATCTGCTGCAGCCGTGTCGCGTCGGTGGTGAAGCCGATGACGCCGCTGTTTACCTCCACACAGCGATGCTCGACCAGCGAGTTTTTGCCCACGAACAGCCGCATGACCTTGCCCGGCTGCTTGTTCTGCTCGTATTTCATCGTGAGCGCCTGAACGGTCGAATCCGCGGCGCCGCGCGCCGTATCCAGATACCTGTCTTCAAAATTCAGAACTACGTACTTAGCCATCGTTGAACTTCGGTTTCCTCCGTTGCGGTGGGCAGTATAACAAAGACCGCTATCGAAACCAGTACAGCAGAATCCCGTAGCCAACGCCGGCCGGGTCGGTGGTCTTCGCAGTCTGGAAGGCCATGAACTTTCCGTCGGTCGAGACCACCGGATTCGAAGCCTTGCCGCCCTCGTAATCGTTGAAATGCGTGAGGCGAACGAAGTCCTTGCCCGTGCCGTCCAGCTTCAGCTTCCAGATGTCGATGTTGCCGGAGCCGTGCTGGCCGCCGAGTTCGGCCACCTGGCGGTCCGCTTCGACGCAGGTGTACTTGCCATCGGGGAATATGCCCTCCGGCTCGTTGTACGTTCCGGGCGCCTTCGAGAAGTTCGTCACCTGGCCAGTGGTCAGGTCGATGCCCATCACCGATGCGAGGTTATGCGGCTCGTAGCAGGTGAAGGTCATTTTCGTGTCGTTGTCGTAGAAGTCCTGCGCTTCGAGCGAACAGCTCGCGTCGGCGCTGCGGTACACCATCTTCTTGTTCGTCAGCCGCGCCGCCGCGCCGGACAGATCGACGTCGGCGACGTACAGGCGCGATTCCCCGGGCGCCAGCTCCGGCGTCTCCTCATGCGTTTCGGAGAAGGCGATTTTCATGCTCTTTTTCGAAATCGCCGCGCCTTCGTGCATCTTCTGGCCCAGCTTGACGGGCTTCGCGCCGCGTTCGCGCTTCAGGTACCAGAGCTCGTTATCGCGCCCACGGCTGACGTGGATATTCTCGAAGTGGTCGGGGCCGATGAGGATGTAGTCGCCGTTAACCAGGTGCATCACGCGGAGGAACGCCGCCGCCGGAACGTTGCAGGTCAGGCAGCGGATAATGCGGCTCTTCAGGTCGACTATCATGGCGTCGCCGAAGCTCTTGGCCATGAACGCGATCTGGGTGTTGTCGGGCGAGATGTCGGCGCGCTCGCCGAAGTAGGTCAGCCGTTCGATGTTTCGCGGCAGGTGATCGAGCTCGCTGCCGGGCTTGCGCTGGGCGACGACCAGCATGGGAACGAGCAGCAGGAGAAGCTTCATCTTTAGTCGTCCTCGGTGGGGGGCGGAAGGCGCTTCGCCATTTCCAGCAGCGTGTCCTCGAAGGCGTAGTCCGGTTTCGGAAAGTGGCCGTTGCGCAGGTACCTGCGGTAAGTCTCCTTCAGGCCGGCGTCGAAATCCGTGGGCTTGAACTTCAGCACCCGCTGCGCCTTATTCACCACCATGGTGATGCCGGGCATGTCGTAGTAGAAGGCGAAGTAGAGCTTCGGGCCCATGGGATGGCCGCCGGCGCGCAGGATCCGGTCGCGCGGAATGCGGACGAATTTCACCGGCTTGCCCGCCGCGCGGCCGAAGGCTTCCACGGCTTCGTACTGGGTGATCGGCTTCGGATTGGCCACGTTGAAGCTCTGGCCGCCCGCTTCAGGCAGCTCGGCAGCCCGGATCATGCACGACACCAGATCGCCGACGTGAACAAACTGCATCAGGCGGTGGCCGTCGCCGGGGAGAATGATCGGCCGGTTGTCGCGCAGGCGGTCCCAGAAGAACGCCTCGCGGTAGAAGTTGTTGCCAGGCCCGTAGATGAACGGCGGCCGAAAAGTGACCACCGGGAAACGATCGCGCTGGTGCATGCGGAACAGGGCGCGCTCGCTCATGGCTTTGTTGCGGACGTAGGCGTCGGCGTGATCGTCGGGGGCCAGCGCGTCTCCCTCGTGATGATTCAGGCCGTCCCCGTAGGCCGCCACGCTGGAAAGGAAAACGTAGCGGGTGAGGCGATCGCTCGCCACGATCCGCGCAGTGGCTTCCACCTGGGCGGCGGTAGTGCCGCGCTCCCAGTCGTAGACGTTATCGAAGACCACGTCGAAGCGCTTGCCGGCAAGAGCGGAGCGCAGCGAGGCGGCGTCGTTGCGGTCGGCCATCAGATTCCCCACCCGGCGCGCGAAGTCGTGCTTCGGCTTGCGGTGCAGGACAGTGACCTCGTGCCCCGCCTTGAGCAGGTCGGCGACGAGCGGCCGGCCCACGAACAGCGTCCCTCCGATAACCAGAATGTTCATGCGCGCAGGATCGGGACGGCCTCAGCAGGACCGGCGATCAGGTATTAATCGTAATACTCGAGACCGAGGTGTGTAATCAAGTCCTCACCCCGCATCCAGCGCAGCGTGTTCTTCAGCTTCATCAGCTGGATGAAAATATCGTGCTCCGGGTAGATCTCCGGGGCGTGCATGGGCGCCTTGAAATAGAACGACAGCCATTCCTGAATGCCCCGCATTCCGGCGCGGCGGGCCAGATCGAGGAAGAGCACCAGATCCAGCACCAACGGCGCGGCGAGGATCGAGTCCCGGCACAAAAAATCGATCTTGATCTGCATGGGGTAGCCCAGCCACCCGAAAATGTCGATATTATCCCAGCCTTCCTTAGCATCGCCACGGGGCGGGTAGTAATTGATCCGGACGGCATGAAACAGATTGCCGTAAAGCTGGGGATAAAGCCGCGGCTGCAGAATCTGATCGAGAACGGAGAGCTTGGTCTCCTCCTTCGATTTGAATGAGCCGGGGTCGTCGAGCACCTCGCCGTCGCGATTACCGAGAATGTTGGTGGAGAACCAGCCGGACATGCCCAGCATGCGCGCCTTCAGCCCCGGGGCCAGCAGCGTCTTCATGAAGGTCTGGCCGGTTTTGAAGTCCTTGCCACAGATGGGCACGCTGTTCTCCCGCGCCAGCTCCAGCAGGGCCGGAGTATCGGTGGTGAGGTTCGGAGCGCCATTGGCGTAGGGGATGCCCAGCTTCAGGGCGGCATAAGCATAAATCTGACTGGGCGCGATCTCGGGGTCGTTCTTCTGCAGCCCGCACTCGAACTCCTTCAGCGTCTGGTGCACCTGCGAGGGCCGGTGGAAAACTTCCGTTGATCCGCACCAGACCATGACCGTGCGCGATACGCCGGTGCGCTCCTGGAACTGGCGGATGTCGTCCATGAGCATCTCCGCCTTGTCCATCTTCGTGCGCGCTTCTTTAATGTTCGGTCCGTGAATGCGGCGGACGTAGTCCTGGTCGAAGACGGCCTTCATGGGCCGGATGTTCTGGAGCGGCTCGCGAACCTGCTCGAGGAGCGAAGAATCGAGGACGGCGGCGTTGCGCGCCGCCTCGTAAGCGGAGTCTTCGAAGATGTCCCAGCCGCCGAAGACCAGGTCGTCGATCTGCGCCAGAGGAACGAAATCACGAATGAGCGGGGTGCGGCCCTCGCTGCGCTTTCCGAGGCGGACCGTGGAGAGTTGCGTGAGCGAGCCCACTGGCGCGCCCAGGCCCCGCTTGACGGCTTCCACTCCGGCCATGAAGGTGGTGCTGACCGCGCCGATGCCCGGGATGAGCACGCCAAGCTTCCCGTCCGCGGGCGCAATTTGGACGTTGTCTTTAGTCGCCAAAGTGTGACTCCTTTTCGCGAGACTCGCGCCGGTTCGAGGTCCGGCTGACGCAGCGCAAAGCGTTGCTGCAAGGGCGGAAACGAGGGGTCCGGCCTTTGTCCTACGTTATACTAGCACTTCATGCAGAGTCGCGCGACGAGCACTATTGCGACCATCGTTGTCGACGACGAGCAGCCTGCATGCGACGAGCTGGTGTGGCTGCTGAAGCAGTTCCCCGATCTCGAAGTGGTAGGCACCGGGCGCAACGGGCTGGAGGCAGTGAAGCTGATCGAGCAGCTCGAGCCGGACCTTGTTTTCCTTGACGTGCAGATGCCTGGCCTGGACGGCCTGGGCGTGATCCAGCAGCTGCGGTCGAAGGACGTTCCCCTGCCGCACTTCATTCTGGCCACGGCCTACGAACAGTACGCCCTTGATGCGTTCAAGTGGGGCGCCATGGATTACCTGCTCAAGCCGGTGGAGAAGGAGCGGCTGGAGGTCACCATCGAGCGCGCGCGGCGCGTCATTTCGGAGAAGGCCCCTGCGGACCTGCCCGAGCCAGCGCCAACGGCGACGCAGGCACGTGCGCCGCAGCGGACCAAGCTGCTGGTGCGCAGCGCCGGCCGGAACTTCATTGTGGACGCGCAGGATCTGATCTACGCCACCATCGATGACGGCGTGATCACAGTGGTCGCGACCAACATCGAAGGCGAATCGAATTACCGCACCATCGAGGAACTACAGTCCAACCTCGACCCGGATTCCTTCTGGCGCGTGCACCGGTCCTTCCTCGTAAACATCAACCGGATCAAGGAAGTGATTCCGTGGTTCAAGTCGAGTTTCCAGCTGAGGATGGACGATAAAAAGCACACTGAGATTCCAGTGAGCCGCGTACAGACCAAGCGCCTGCGCGCCCTGCTGAAACTCTGAGACGCGTCAGGGGACAGGCCCGGGGCCCCGGCCGACGGCCTGACGCTTTCCTTTTGCCGGGGGGAGCGGGGGCGAGCCCGCTCTCGGCCGTGCAGAAGCTTCCGCCGCTTCGGTGCAGAGCGGCCCCATCCAGGATTGGAATGTCTTCTGCCGGTGTTCGAGTGGAGGCTAATCCGCCCCCGCCTTCATGGCGAGTACGTCCATCTTTCCCGCCGCGAACACGAGCGGGTGGGGTTGGGCTTGCGATGGAGCAAACTCGCCGGAGCTGTTTCTCCGCAGTCCGTACAGGAGCACGACAACGTTCGCGATATCGCGCTGGATTTCATCGGTGGCCGGCGGTGGGAAATTTGCAAGCCGCCGGTAGATGTCGCTGAGGCCTTCCTCTGCCTGCTTCAGGTATTCGCAGAATACTTCCACGACTGCAGCCCTCGCCGGTACTTCGGCCGTTTGACGCCGTTCGCCGGCCGTTTAATAATTCCCGAATCGGCGCCCGAGGCGGTTCGTTCTCGGTGCTGGCGCTGTGAACCGCCGTCCTGATAAGCGCCCTAAGATCTGGTCCTGGCAAGAATGATACACGAAACGGATCAGAACGGAACCGTCCTGTCGAGAAATTTTTCGATGTTACGGTAACTGGGTGAACAGCCTTACGGATTCTGCTGGTGCACCCACCGGCGTATGGCGGCTATCAGTTCCGCCGACCGAATCGGTTTCGAGAGAAACTCCTGCATGCCATGGCGGTCCGACCGCGTCCGAAACTCGTCGGACGTGTTCGCTGTAATCGCCAGAATCGGCGTCTCTCGATACCCCGGGATCTCTCGGATCTTTTCGGTCGTGGCGAACCCATCCATCACCGGCATCTGCAGATCCATGAGGATTAGGTCGTAGTGCCGCGCGCGCGCTTGCTCGATAGCAGATGCGCCATCGCTGACGCAGTCGAGCGGTAACTCATGGCGCCGCAGCATGTGCCGGACAACGGTCTGGAAGACATCATTGTCCTCCACCAGGAGAATGCGGGGCTGCTCGGTCGTCTGGGGCGGGGAACCCGAATTGCTTTCGCCCGGAACGCCGAAAGGCGCTTTCACCGTACTGCGGCAGCTTCCGTTTGGCCCGGTTTCAATGGTCAGGTCGCCGCCGATAGACGTGACGAGTCTCTGGGCCACGGCCACGCTGAGCGGAGCCCCCTGTTCGGCCCGCGTCCGGCTCCTTTCGCGCGCATCGAAACGGCGCTCCTGAGCGGATTCCCATGCCGAGTCGCACATCGAGATTCGCAGGGTCACGCCGCTCCGGGCCGGAGTCGCCACTGCGCTGACCAGCACGCGCCGTTGTATCGCTGATCGCACTGCGTGTGCCAGCAGGTGGTTGAGCGCCTGCCGGAGCCGTCGGGCATCGCCGCTCAGAATGGGCGGAATGTCCGCATCGATGGTGCAGATCAGCTCCAGCCGGCGGAGGCTGGCGCGAAACCGCTGCTCATCGATCACGGATTCGAGCAGCGCGGCCGGATCGAAATCGATCTCTTCGCTGTCTACCACCGAAAAGGTGGACGTAACGTACTCCGCCGCGGCGTTCAGAACATCAGTCAGGCTCTCGGCGCAAAATCGCGTCGCATTCACATATTCCTGCTGCGCTTCGGTGAGGCCGGTGTCCACCAGCAGATCCGCCATGCCCAGAATTCCGCTGAGAGGAGTTCGGATCTCATAGTTGAGGCTGGCCAGAAAGCCGGGGTCGACATGCCACGGGCTTTCCGCGACAGGAAACTCGGCGATTGCAGCAGGCACAATCAGGTATCGACACTAATGCGAAAGCCCTGCACGAAGGGTATGCCCTAAAGCCGCAATCAGGCGAAGGCTGTAGCCCGGCTCGAATAAACTGTTCAGCGTGCGGCCTAAGATAGTGCTCCTGGCGATCGTCGCCGCGCTCGCATGCCGCGCGGCGGTGACCATCACCATCGACGACTCTGCCGCGCCGCGCACCTTCGATCCGCGCCACGCTCTCGGCGCCGGCGTCGATGGTCACGAGAAAGGCGACACGCGCCGAATGTTCTCTCCCGCGGCCATGCGGCTGATGCGCTCCGCCGGGTTTCATTCGCTCACCTACCGGCTGCGGACCGAGCTTGCCGGCGAGGTGTGGCACTGGAATCCGGCCGGTCGCTGGAGCGACGCCGCGCATCGCCAGGGCTACTGGATCTCCTCGGCGCACTCGGCGAAGCCCATCGTCGTCTCTTATGGATATCGCCTGCCCCGCCGCGGCAATACTCACGACCAGGCCAATGACGACGGCTATTCGCGGATCGACGACGGCGACGAGGCCACGTTCTGGAAAAGCAATCCGTATCTCGATGCGCATTTCACCGGTGAGCCGGCCGGCGCGCATGCCCAGTGGATCGTGATCGACACGGCCGGAGCAGCGGTTAATTTTTTGCGGATTACATGGGGACTACCGTTCGCGGCAGAGTACCGCGTCGAGTACACGAATACCGCAAGCGGGCCCGAAGACTTCGCCGAAGACTCGATCTGGACCGCGTTTCCCAACAGCGTGGGCGCGGGCGGCGGGACGACGGAGTTGAAGCTCACGGAGACACCCATAGCGGCCCAGTACGTTCGCATCCGGCTGCTGCGGTCGTCTTTGACCGGTCCGCCGGGGTCGCACGACATTCGCGATTCGCTCGGCTACGCCATCCGTGAAGTGCGGCTGGGCACGGTGGACCCCGCGGGCGAGTTCGCCGACCTGATCCGCCACGGCCACAGCAAGGACGAGCAGACGAATATCTGGGTCTCTTCAACCGACCCCTGGCACACCGCGGCCGACCGCGACCCGCGGATCGAGCAGCCCGGCTTCGACGTGATTTTTCGCGGCGGCCTGGCGGACGCCCAACCGGCCATGGTTCCTGTAGGGGTCCTGTACGATACGCCCGAGAATGCGGCGGCGGAGGTGCGCTTCCTGCGATCCCGCGGATATCACGTCGGGCGCCTCGAACTGGGCGAGGAGCCGGACGAGCAGTACGGCCCTGCCGAGGACTACGGCGACCTCTGCCTGCAATGGGCCGATGCTCTGCACGCCGTGGATCCCGTGCTGCAACTCGGCGGCCCCAGCGTAGTCGCCGATTCGAACACGTCCGATCCCGATTCCCACACGCCGTCCTTCGTCGGCCGGCTCGTAAAGTATTTCGCCTCGCGTGCGCGCCTCAATGTATTCGCATTCTTTTCCTTCGAGTGGTACCCGTTCGATGACATCTGCGATCCCGTTCCTCCGCAGCTTGCCGCCGCATCCGATCTGCTGGCCGGCGCGGTGGATCGGTTCCGCGCCGAAGGCGTGCCTGCATCCATGCCGCAGGTGATCACCGAATACGGCTATTCGGCCTACGGCACAGCCGCCGAGGTGGACCTGCCCGGCGCCTTGATCGACGCCGATATCGTCGGACGGTTCCTCACCTCCGGCGGCGATCAGGCCTTCCTCTATGGCTGGGAGCCGGGGGAATTGAACAACGACCGGCCGTGTACCTGGGGCAATAACATCATGTTTCTTCTGGACGGGCTGAAGCCCACGGCCACCTACCATGAGTCCCGGCTGCTCAACATGCGCTGGCTTGCGCCCGGCGGCCCGCACCGGCTGTACGCGGCGCGTTCGGATCTGCGCGACGGCGATGGCAACGAACTGGTGCGCGCGTATCCGGTTCGGCGCCCGGATGGACTATGGTCCGTGCTGATTCTCAATATGGATCCCGATCGCGCCCAGCAAGCACGCATCATCTTTCAGAACGGAGCGGAGCTGCGCGCCGGCGACGCCTGGCAGTTATCGGCGGCACAGTACCGCTGGCATGCCGATGGCGCGGACGGCTATCCCGAGATCAGTCGTCCCGCCACCCGCATAGCCGCCGCGCCCGATGCCTCCCTCTCGCTGCCTCCGTGGTCTCTGACGGTGGTGCTGGGACAATAAGGGTTCATGTCCGCCACCGACACGCGCGGGCGAAGCGCGCGCGAAAGCACCGGACGCCTGGCGTCTCTCGTGGCGGCGGGCATTCTGCTGAGCCGGCTGGTAGGCCTGGTCCGGCAGCGCGTGTTCTCGCACTATTTCGGCCTGTCCGACGCCGCCGACGCGTTCAGCGCCGCTTTCCGCATCCCTAACTTCCTTCAGAACCTCTTTGGGGAAGGCGTCCTGTCGGCGTCGTTCATTCCGGTGTATGCGAAGTTGCTCGCCGAGGGCGATGAAGAAGAGGCCGGCCGCGTTGCCGGTGCTGTGTTCGCGATTCTCGCCGTTACGATATCGGTGCTTGTCCTGGTCGGCGTGCTGGCGACACCGTGGCTGATCGACGCCATCGCCATCGGATATAAGGGCGCCAAACGCGAGCTGACTATTCAACTGGTCCGTGTGCTGTTTCCGGGCGCCGGGTTGCTGGTGTTCTCCGCGTGGTGTCTCGGCATTCTCAACAGCCATCGCCGGCTGTTTTTGTCCTACGCCGCACCGGTGGTCTGGAATCTGGCCATGATCGCGACCCTGCTGTATTTCGGCCGCCGCATGGGCCAGGATTCGCTCGCGGTAGCGGTGGCGTGGGGTTCGGTCGCGGGGAGCGCGCTGCAATTCGCCGTTCAGCTGCCAACCGTGCTGAAGCTGGCGCGGAACCTCCGCGTCCGATTCGAGACCCATTCCGCGCACGTGCGCGAGATCCTGCGCAACTTTGTGCCCGTCTTCATCAGCCGCGGTGTTTATCAGCTCAGCGCTTATATCGACTCGCTGCTGTCCACGTTGCTGGGCCGTGGCGCCATGGCCGGATTCATCACCGCCCAGACCATCTATATCCTGCCGGTGAGCCTCTTTGGCATGTCCGTTTCCGCGGCGGAGCTGCCGGTTATGTCCAGCGCGGTCGGCAGCGCGGAGCAGATCGCGGCGGCGCTGCGAAGTCGGCTCGATTCCGGCCTGCGGCACATCGCATTCTTCGTTGTGCCCTCGGCCATGGCCTTTTTCGTGTTCGGCGATCTGATCGCCGGCGGCCTGTTTCAGACCGGCCGGTTCCGGCACGCCGACAGCATGTACGTTTGGGCGATTCTTGCCGGTTCCGGTGTCGGTTTGTTGGCGTCCACCATGGGCCGCCTCTACTCCTCGGCTTA
>DASRCB010000063.1:0-2852 GCA_035653295.1 Bryobacteraceae bacterium | reverse complement strand
CATCAGCGTTTCGACCTTGGCCCCCGGCTCGCTCCGTACGATCTTATCGACGTCCTTGGCCCATCCGCTGAAGCGCTGCTCGTACTCCGCTTCGCCCCCGATGCCGGCCACGGTGACGAAGTAGGTGCTGGCTTGGGCCATCGCGCCCAGCAGCAGGCCGCAAGCGAAAGCCTGCGCAATTCTCATATCACCCCCCACTTCCGCCTCAGCAGCCACTCGGCCGCGCGCAGCAAAATGATGAACAGGAAAATCATCGGCATGTCCCACAGATCCCGGGTCTCGCGAATCGTGATCCCGGCCTCGGAGTAGCTGATGTCTTTGCCCAGCTTCGAGGCATCGCCCGGCTTGTAATAGCGCCCGCCCGTCTCGGACGAAAGTTTTTCGAGCAGCTCGCGGTTCTGCTCGACGTGGAAGTTCTCCGCCACGCCGTCCTCGCGCCGGAATGTCAGCGTGTCGTGTCCCAGTTCCTCGTTGCCGTGCTTGGCGACGATATCCACCAGATACGATCCGGGCATCGGGGTGGTCCATTCCGCCGAGTAGACGCCTTGTTCCAGCGGCTCCGGACGCATGTCCACGGACGCCGTGACGCCTTCCGGTCCGAGGATGTGAGCCTCCACCGTCGCATCGCTGGCGGGAAGATAGGTGGTATCGCGAACCTCAGCGCGCAGTTTCACGCCAGCTTCGTCGGCCAGCAGCTGCTTGGGCGTGGAACCGGTGACCCGCCGCGGCGTATCGCTCACCAGCCACCGCAGCAACTGGCGGTAGAACGTCTCGTGGCTCATGTCCGACACCGGTTGCAGCATTTGCCAGCGCCAGCTTCCGCCCGTGGCGAAGATCGCCGTACGCCCGCGGCCGTAGTTCTGCACGATCAACAAAGGAAGATGCCCGCCGCCGCCTTCTTTCGGAATCGAATCTACCAGGACCGTCGCGCCGGGTTTAGGCTGGCCGGGATCCTGGAAATTCATGAGGTAGGGCAGCTTCTTCCAGCGCTCGACATTTTTGTCCGGATTTTCTTCAATCCGCGTGATTAAGCTCTCGCGGCCGGCCTTCGTCAGCTCCACATCGGCCCCCACGCGGAAAAAGGTGTGTTTGCCCTTGTCCGTCTCCGGTAGCGTGGTGGGCAGCAAATCCTTCAGAGGGCTCTTGCCCCAGCCGCCGTCGGCCAGGGAATCCTTGCCCCCCAGGAACAGAAGGCCGCCGCCGCGCCGGTCCACGAACTGTTTCACCAGCTCCTGCTGCTGCGGCGTCAGATAGGGGGCATCGACGCTGCCGAAGATCAGCCCTTCAAACGTGAACAAATCCTCGACCGTGGCCGGAAAGCCCTTCTGGTCCTTCATGCTCTTGGGATCGTCGTCGTAGCCCTGCACGTAATTCTTGTTCTGCGTCGTGCGAACGATGGTTGTGAGGTGGATATTCGGGTCGTCCTCGACGGCCCGGCGGAGAAACTTGAACTCCCAGCGCGGTTCTCCATCGAAATACAGAATTTTGGGCGTGCGCTTATCCACGTTCACCAGCCGCAGAATCCGGTTGTTTTTCGGATTCTCTTCGTTGGACTGCGGATCGACAGAGGTCTCGATCGTCTTGACACCCGCGTCGCCGATATTGAACAGCACCTGCTCGACCTGCTCGACGCCATCTCCCTTCAGCGTGACTTCCTGCGACGACAGAAGCTTTGAGCCTTCCTTGACATTGATGCGGACCTTCTGGCCGGAATAGCCATTCTGGTGCAGGTGCACGGTAGCTGCCAGACGAGCCTGGGGAAGAGCGCGCTGCGCCATTTCTACATCGGTCAGCTCAATGTCGCGCGACATCTTCTCGCGGCCGAAGCCGATCGTATGGACCGGGATTCTGTTGCGGCGGATCTCGGAAATAGTTTCGAGATCGATGCCGCCCGAGTTGTCCGCGCCATCGCTCAACAAAACCACCGCGCCGATGGGCAAGCTCGCCGCGTCTTCCACCACTTGTTTCAGGCTTGGGCCAATATGCGTCACAGGCGCAGCCGCCGTCACCTGGTCGACCTTGTCGATCCGCTCCAAATGATCGCTCATGCGGTAAAGCCGGACCTGAAATCTTCCCTGTAAGTCATTTAAAAGAGAGGATTTTAGAACGGAAACAGCCCTGTCGCGGCGCGATTGGCTACCCTCGTCCTGAACGGCCATGCTGGCCGAGTCGTCGACCACGACCGCGACAATGTTTTGCTGCGGCTTGAGGGTCGCGACGCTCAGCGCGGGATGCCAGAGAAGGAACAGCAGCAGCGCTGCCATTGCGGTCTGGAGCAGCCACACCAGCGCCGCCCTTACGCCGCCCATTTTCGCGGACCCGCGCACCGGGCGCCAGATCAGCCACCCGAGCGCCGCCGCGGCCACCGCGACTCCCGCCGCCAGCATCCACAGAGGCCAGCCCGCCAGCAGCACGAACGTCCCGCGGGAGAACACGGCGGAGGGGTACTTGAACAGGAACTCGAACATGGCTGCGTTTGTCCTCTAATGCGTCAAATCATACACGGTGTAGTTCACGGCGATCCGGTACGCCAGATCCGCCCACTTCTCCGGGTACCGCGGATCGTCCGACCATTCCCAGGCGTCGCCCAAATCCATGTTGTGGCAGATCGCGATCATCACCCGGCCGTGATCGTCATAGACTCCCCGCCACTTGGGCTCGAAGCCATCGTACTCATACGTCAGATGGCTGATCGACCACTGCCATCCCGGCACCTGAAACCGGTCGTCCAAATCATATATGACGTGAAAGATGGGATCCCTGTTATCCAGATCCACCACCTGGCGGTCGGGAAAAATCTTGCGCAGGCTGCGCATGAACACGCTCCACTCGATGGTGCCGTGGAAATCGTC
>DASRCB010000062.1:0-14398 GCA_035653295.1 Bryobacteraceae bacterium | reverse complement strand
GGACAGCGTACAGGCAGTGAGCTGTAGTCCGGACATCGCGTTCCGGGTTGCGGCGAGTGCGTTGAATTGTGGTCCACCGGGCGTCGCGTTCTAAGAACAACGCGTCCGGTCAATCAGTGACGGCGATAGAGCAGCCGGGTCCGGCCCGCGCCGCAAAGGGCGCGGGCCCGGGTCTGCCAAACACTTTGAGGGACAAGTGTGTCCCCGGCCCGCTCTTAAAACCGAATCAGCCACCCGCGCCGGTTCAGATACCACGCCACCACGTAACACGCCAGCACGTTCATCAGCGCGTATGCGAGACACGCATTCGCCGGATTCAGGAACGCCAGGAACGCGTGCATGATGTGCGACTGCGCGCGCGTGATTTCGAGCGTCGGTTCGAGAATCTCCGAAAAAACGTACACCGCGATCGCGTTCTGCCCGAACATCACGAAGGCCCGCGCCCATCCCGGACGATAGCCCCGCACATCGAAGCCCCAGAGACAAACACCGAATCCGAGCGTCGACAGGCCGGCCATGAAGAGCGCGAACGAGTCCGTCCACAGCGCCTTGTTAATGGGCATCCAGGTATTCAGAATCATCCCCGCGACCACCAGGAACACGCCGAATGACAGGACTGCCGCCGCATTCTCCGCAATGGTCCGCCGCGCCCGCAGAATCGTGCCCGTCAGCACCCCGAACAGCGCGGTCGCGATTGCCGGCAGCGTGCTCACAATTCCTTCCGGATCCCACGTGCGCCCGTCGTAGTTGTGCACCCCGAGCACCATGCGGTCAACCGCGTGCGCGAAGTTGCCGTCGAGATCGAAGCGTCCCCCGCCGGCATACATCATCAGCGCCCAGTACAGCGCCAGCACACCGATGATGCACGCGATCTGCCCCCGTACCCCCGTGAACAAATACACCGCCGCGGCGATCAGATAACAGATCGCGATGCGCTGCAGCACTCCGAGGATGCGCATATGCGGGAAATCGAAGTGCGGGTAAAGGTAGATGAACAGCCCGATCGCGAACAGAATCACCGCCCGCTTCGCCGCATGCAGCAGCAGCGCGCCGCGTGAAGCGCCGTTGGCCCGGCGTTTCGCGAACGAGAGCGTCAGGGCCACGCCCACCATCCACAGGAACGAAGGAAAGATGGTGTCGGTAAACGTCCAGCCGCTCCAGCGCGCGTGATGCAGCGGCGCGTACGCGTCCGGCCCGCCGGGATTGTTCACCAGCACCATCGCCGCCATGGTCACGCCCCGGAACACGTCCAGGGAAAGCAGACGGCCCGTGCCTGAGGACGGCGGCGTGGAGACATCGTCTTTTACGACGGGCGATGTGGCGGCGCTTTTCATGGTCACGCCAGAATAACATCCGCTCAACGGTCGCATTCGTAGTCTCGGGTGGAGGTCAGATGAACAAGAAAATCGTGATGCCATTCGCGGCAGCCGCTCTCGCCTTTGCGATGACCGCTGCCGTTGCGAAAGATCCCATGGTCGGCGGCGCCGCCATGTTCGAAACGAAGAACATCGTGCAGAACGCGGTGAACTCAGCCGATCACACCACGCTCGTCGCGGCGGTAAAGGCCGCCGGACTCGTGGAAACATTGGAATCGCCCGGACCGTTTACCGTCTTCGCGCCCACCAACGAGGCGTTCCAGAAGCTGCCCGAGGGAACCGTGGACACGCTGCTCCAGCCCGCGAACCTCGATCAGTTGAAGTCCGTGCTAACTTACCACGTGGTCTCCGGACGCATCAGCGCGAAAGATCTGATGAACATGATCAAAGAGGGCAACGGCACGGCCACCCTGAAGACCGTCAACGGCGAGCCGCTGTGGGCCATGATGCATGGCGGAAAGATCGCCCTCAAAGATCAGAAGGGCAACATGGCCCACATCAGCATCTCCAACGTGTATCAGTCCAACGGCGTGATCCACGTCATCGACACCGTGCTGATGCCCTGACGAGCGCTCCCCTCAGCCACCCCAGGGCAGCGACCTGAGTTGCCAGGCGCTGCCCGGGTATTTCTCCTTCAGTTCCTCCGCGACACTGTGCAGCACCGTATGATCGTTGGTTCCCTTGTAATGGCTCACCGCGCGGTAATACGCGGCTTCGGGAGCCATCGTCGTCTGCGCGTAATGCTCCGCGACACCCCCATACCACCGCTCCGCGTCCTGGTACTTCTTCGTCACGAACGCGAGCCGGCCCAGTGCGAGCTCCAGCCACGCGCGAAACTCCTCGCGAGGCAGGTAGCCCTCCAACCGCGCGCGTTCGTGCCCAAAGGAATCGAACACCAGCACTGTGGGAGTCCAGACGGCCTCGAAGCGATGAAACCAGGCAGGGTGCTCTTTGACGTGGGCAGTGACAGGCAGGAAATTGCCGCCGATAAAAGTCGCGGTATCGGCATCCGCGTACGACTCGGCTTCCAGCCGAGCGCAGCCGCCTCAGGCCGGCGCCGCGCTGAAGTCAATCAGAATGGGTTTACTTTCCTGTTTGGCCTGCGCGAGCGCGGCATCGACATCTTTGATCCAGGATACGGACATGACAGTCCTCCTTCCGAGGATTGTAAGTCACTCGGCCACACGGCGCCGTCCGTGATGCCGCGGCATGTATTCGCGCGCCATGTTCATGCCGAAATCGATGCCCACCGTCATGCCGGCAGAACCGATGCCCGCGCCAAGCGTTGCCGCGCTGGCCGGCTGCCACGCGCGCGAGATCAGCGCCCCGCCGACGATTCCGCTCATCCGGCCCACCGCGGGATGACGTTTATTCGATCCGCGATGGTAGACGAGGAAGGTGTTGCCCAGCGCCGATTTGAATCTCGGAATGAAATGCGGATCCGCGGAGCGGTGTTTGCTGCGCTCTTCGTGCAGCACGTGCCCGACGCCGTATTCGATGCTGGTCGAGACCGCGTGCGTGCCGAACCCGGAGGCCAGGCGTTTTCCGAAGCCGCCGATTCCCCGTCCCCATTCGTGCGGATGGTTCATCATTTCGCCCCAGACGGCGCCTGCGCCGGTCCGCGCGGCGGCGTGCGCCCCGATCATGTCATGCCGGTAGTTTCGGGCCGTGTAAGGTTTGCGGTCTGCGCGTCTGTAACCTGTGACAGAGCCAGCCCAGGCCGCGGGTAAGCTTAACGAAACCAACAGGATCAGTGCGGTCTTCGCGACTCTCATGCACGACAGACTGCAACCCGCGTGCCGTTACCGCATCGACGAGCGCGTGTGCAGCGAAGCGTGAAAAAGGCGAAGACTGCCAGGACCAATGTGGATGTGCGGACCTGTCGCGCGGCCCGGCATAGCGTGCCGGAACGCGAAATATGGAATGCGCTGCTTTTCCAGCCAGGCGCGGATGAAAAGCCCTTCTCTGCTGTCCGGAAACACCGCCACGTCGATGCGGCCGCGATGATCGAAGCCCAGCTCGGCATGCGTGAGGCTCTCGCCCCAGGCGCTCACCGGCAGCGTCTTCCCGAACTTGTGCGTGAAGCTGGCGGACAGCGTCGCGAATTCGGCGGGACGAATCAGCCGGCCGGAGCCGTCATAGCGCAGCGTAGCCGCGTTGGTGATTCGGGCGCCATTCGGACGCACTACTTCCGCCTGGGCCATGTCGATCAGCTCCCCCAGCAGCGACGCGCGTTCGTTGCAAAGCTCCAGCGTCTGCTGCCGGTGCGCCAGCTCCGCCGCGATATCGGCGACGGCGGTGGGCTCGAGTTGCCCGCGTTCGGCGAGGAAGCGCGCGCGCACCAGCCTGGCCTGTTGCCGCTCGACGCGCCGCTCCGCGGCTGCGATCATGTCCTTCAGCTGCTGCTCGGTTCGCGTCTGCAGCTCGCTCGACGATTCCAGCCGGTCGAGAGGCGCCGTTGCGGAACCATCCAGAACGGCCTGCATGTCGGCGGCGTCCTCTTGTGCGTCTCCCGGCGCGTCGACATTAATCGCCTTCGGAGCGGCTACGGGGGCCGCGGGCGGTGGAGGCGGCTCCGGATCGGTCTTCAGCCGCGGCTCGCTGCGAATGCGATCGACCTGCTGCTGGATATCGGGCGGCAGTTGCCCAACGAGTAAGGAGCTGAATCCGAATGCAATCCACGCGGCAAACTTCATGCAGCGTTCTCAGGATAACAACGGGACCCGGACAGCGAACAGGCCTTCAGTACTCGTACCGATCACCCCCAACGGCCGGCACGTTCGCGGAGAGGTACGTTCAGCTCGCGGTTGATTTGTGGAACAGTGAATTCCACCACTGGCGGAAATGCCAGTGTTTTCCCGGACACTCCGGCCAGGGCGCGAAACTGATCTGCCCGGTCGCGCGATCCACGATGAGCGAAGTCGGGTCCTTCCCCGGCTCGTCCACCTGGATGAGCACTCCGTTTCCGCAGGTTTGCGTCACGCCGAGGCTCGCTTTGGAGGCGTCCCCGAACTGGCTGTGCGGACCCCAGTCCTCGAGGAACTTCGGATACGCGTAGTTCGGGCAGGGGGTCGCTTCCGTGCATCCGAACATGCGATACGCGTCCGCGTAATCACGATTGCGAAGCTTCGCGATGAAATCGTTGACGATCGATTCCTGCGTGTAGTTCCGGAACTGAATGTAGAAGATCAGCCCGACAATTACCGCGGCAACGCCGCCTATAATGCACCACTTCAGGACCCGTGCGCGATGAGCCCGGTGCGCCTCTTCGGCGCCGTAGGCCTCCAGATAACTGCCCATACCTCCAGCTTACGGCTTGACTGGATACGTCTGATCGTAGGCGGCGGTGGCGTCCCGGGTAATGTCCATGGCTGGCTTGAAATAGTACGTGGTCGAGGTGTCGATGACCACGTCGAGCCCCTTCTGGTCGGCGATTTTTTTCACCACCTCGGCCATGCGCTGGCCCGCGCCGCGCAGGATGCTCTGGCGGTCGCGATCGACATCCTCACGCAGGTCCTGATCCATGCGCTGCAACTCCCGCTCCTTGCGCTGACCCTGGGCCTGAACGTCGGCGGCGCCATCGGCGCTGAGCTTACCGCTCTGCATTTTGGCCTGGAGGTCCTGAATGTCTTTCTGGAGTTGCTCGATCTGCTGCTGGCGCGGCCGATACTTGGCTTCCAGATCGGCCTGGGCCTTTTTCATCTCCGCGGTTCCAAGCAGCGCCGCCTGCATGCTGACAACCCCCACTTTCGATTGGGCCGAGACAGCGGCGGCGCCCAGCACGAGGGCGATACAGACGCCCGCAAGCTTACGCATTCTCGATCACCCCCAGGATTTCGTCCTCGCGAAGAATGAGGTATTCCTGCCCATCGATCTTCACGTCGGACCCGGAGTACTTGCCAAAGAGGATGCGGTCGCCGGACTTGAGGTCGAGGGCGGCGCGCGCGCCGGTCTCCAGCAGCTTGCCGCTGCCGACAGCAACCACCTCGGCTTGTTGTGGCTTCTCCTTCGCGGTGTCGGGAATAATGATTCCTCCGCGCTGGGTCTCCTGCTCTTCAAGGCGCCGAACGAGCACGCGGTCGTGTAGCGGACGCAGATCCATAGTCTTTCTCCTGAGGCAACTTCGATTGTGATGAATGCGGGCGCGCGATCGCAGGCCCGCAGGTCACTTTTTAAATATCAGCTTAGCACCGCGCCGCGCCTGGCTCAGGGCCCGGAGTCCTCGTGCTCGGCGCGCTTCTGCGCCAGGAACACGAGCACCATGCACAGCACCGCCCCCATGAGCGCGCAGGTCATGTCGCGCTGCGAATCGAAAATGTCGCCCTGCATGCCCACGAACTGTTCTTCCTGTCCCGGGAACCACTGCGCCGTGTAGGCCTCGATGATTTCGTACACCGCGCTCCACGCCAGCACCGCGCTTACGGGCAGGTAGTAGCTCCAGGCTTTGGGGATTCTGCCCGATTTGAGAAAGAATTCGCGAACCGGATACGCCCAGCAGAAGCCGAAGGAGAAGTGGACAATGCGGTCGTAGTCGTTGCGGGCGAAGTGGAACGTGTCCTTCAGCCAGTACCCGAGTGGGACCTTGTCGTAGGTGTAATGCGCGCCGAATTCATGCAGCGTGAGGAAGCCGAAGATCAGGAAATACGACAGGTCGGAAAACTGGAACCAGCGCCAGCCCGCTACCAGCACGGCCCAGATCAGCCACACGAGGACGTTTTCCATGGCCCAGTCCGCGCGATCCACCGGATGCAGCGAGAGCACGATCCAGAGGGCCAGATAAACGCCGACGATGATCACCAGGCGCGGGCGCTTGCCCACGTCGGAAAGCCGGGCCATGCGCTTGTAGCGCGATCAGGCGGCCTGGCCGGTAAGGCGCAGCAGCGTCACTTCAGGACGGCAGTTGATGCGCACGCCGGCGAGGCTCCCGACACCACGCGTAATGTAGATGCGCCGGCCGTTCCATTCTTTCAGCCCCGAGATGAAGCGCTTGTCGCGCACGGCGACGAAGCGCGTGCCGATACCCGGAATCAGCACCTGGCCGCCATGGGTATGGCCGCAGAGCATCAGATTCCAGGGATATGCGGCGGCCCGGTCTTTCATATCAGGGTTGTGCGCGAGGAATACGATCGGCGCATCACCGCGAAGGTCGGCGAACGCCTGCGCGGCGTTGTCGTCCTCGTTCCAGAAGTCGCCGACCCCGGCGATTCGGATGCTCTGGCCTTTCACCGTAAGTTCCACCGACCGGTTGTGCAGCAGTCCGATACGCCCGTCGTGCAGCAGCGCGCGGACGGCTCTGGTATCGGACAAGCCTCCGATTGCCTGCGCGACCCAGGGGCCGCCATCATGGTTTCCGAGCACCGCCAGCGTGGGCGCGCTGGAGGAAAGCCGACGCAACAGCCGGGTGTAACGGCTCGCGTCGACCTGCTGGGCGTCGGTGATGAAATCGCCGGTGAGGCAAACCAGGTCGGGCCGTGCCGCCAGGCCGATTTCGGTGGCGCGTTCGATCAGCCGCCAGGGAACTGCGGCGGAGGCGTGCAGGTCGGACAGGTGCAGCACGTGAATCGAGGAGCCTGGGTCGAGCCCCGGCAGAGCGACGCTGGCGCTGGTTGTCTCGAGCCACTGCGGCTCGAAGCCGAAGGCGTAAGCGGTGGAAGCGAGCAGGCCGACAGGGGCGGAGAGAAGGAAGTTTCTACGATTCAAAACCTACTATTATTATGGCAACCGCGCAGAGCCATCGGCTACCGGCGTCAGAACGGAACGTCGTCTTCGGTGATGCCCTGATCGAAACTCGGCTCGTCCGGGGGTGGGGCCGATGCCGGCCGGGATCGCGGGGAGGAGGCCCCAGCACCTGCGCTTCGTGGTGCTGATCGTGGCTCGCCGGCCGGGAATCCTTCACCTGGAGCGCCGCCTTCGCCGCGGCCGCCGAGCAGGATTACGTCATCGGCGACTACTTCAGTGGCGTAAACCTTCTTCCCGTCCTTGTCGTCGTAGCTTCGCGTCTGAATGCGCCCTTCGACGTAAACCTGCTTGCCCCGGGTCAGATAATTGGCGAGGTTCTCCGAGCGCCACAGCACCACGTTCACCCAGTCGGTCTCCTCTTTCCATTCGCCCGTCTGCTGGTCTTTCCAGCGACGGTTGGTGGCCACCGAAAAGCGCGTAAAAGCGGCTCCTGACGGGGTAAAACGCGTCTCGGCGTCACGGCCGAGATGACCGATCAGATGGACCTTGTTCAAGCTGCGCGATGCCATGTGAATGCACTCTATCACAACAGGTGCGGAACGCCTGTCGCGATTCTCGCCCCGATCCGGATCGTGTCAGAATTCCTCGGAAGGTGGAGGATTTCGCCGGGCGAGAAATAAGACGGCGAGCTAACTCCCACCTCATCAACGTGGATGTGATGGCCTGTTACTTGCCAGAGAAGATCAACGCCCATGTTCCACATTTCACTTGCACATGCAGGTGGGAATGAATGTAGAATTGGACACACTGCCCCTCGGGTGAACGGGATGCGATCGACACTGCTCGCGGCCCTCCTGACCGCCGCGACAATTGGAAACGGTCAGGTGCTGATCAAGCCCGCCTCTGCTTCTGAGCCCGCCAGAATCCTGCCCAGCGACCTGACGATTCTCGATGCCGGAGAGCCGCGGCACGATCTGGAATGCACGGTAACTCCGGAAAAGGCGCAGGTCGGCTTCGACCTGCGGTTTCACGCCGGCTACGACGTGAGCGTCCCGCTGCGCGAGTTGTCGGGCAACGAGAACATGCTGAGCATCGTTTTTCGGGTCACCCCCGAGAATCATCCCGACGAGGCGCTCTATTTCACGCAGCACGTCCATGTGCCGGCAGTGGACGACGATGCGGCCGGAGATGCCATGCTGCAGGGCTCGTTCGACCTCGGCGAGGGGACCTACCACGTAGCGTGGATGATGCGCGACCGCTCGGAGCGGGTCTGCTCGTCATACTGGGACACGACCGCGGAACTGCTTCCCAAAGATCACGATATGCCGCTGACCCTGGGGCCGGGCGGCATCGACCAAAGCGCGGGCGAACAGTTCCAGGAAGAGCCTCCGGTGCACCGCGTCAGTTCGGTGGCGCCTTTCAACGTTAAACTGCTCGTCAATTTCGCGCCCCAGGACGGGCTTTCGGCGGCGCTTCCCCCCGTCGATACCATGGCCCTGATGTCGATCGTGCGCAGCGTGGCGCGGGACCCGCATTTTGGCCGGTTCTCGATCGTCGCCTTCAACATGCAGGAGCAGAAGGTGATGTATCGCCAGGAGAACGTCGATTGCATCGATTTCCCTGCCCTGGGACAGGCCCTGACCTCACTAAAACTTGGCACGGTAGATGTGAAGAAACTGGGCGAAAAGCACGGGGATACGGAATTCCTCACCGGCCTGATTCGCAAAGAACTGGAATCGGACCGAAACCATCCGGATGCCGTGATCTTTGCGGGTCCCAAAGTGATGCTTGATGCCAACGTCCCGCAGGACTCACTGAAAGACGTTGGGAATGTTAGCTTTCCAGTGTTTTACATGAACTATAACGCGAACCCGCAGGCCATGCCCTGGAAGGACTCCATCAGCCGGGCAGTCAAGTTTTTCCGCGGCTACGAGTACACCATCAGCAAACCGCGGGATCTTTGGTACGCCATGAGCGACGTGGTCTCACGGATCGTAAAATCAAGGAACGAAAAGACTGTCTCGGCCATCTCTAGTCGATAGAATGAGGGTCTTCGCTGCGTCCGCGTTTGCCGCCGCCACCGTTGTGGCTTGTCTGCCTGGATGGGCGCAGGAGATCCATATTCCGACCCGCTCCGAGTTCTATGAGAAGAGCCTCGGGCCGTACGTAACCTCGCCGCTGGAAGTCGTCGACGACATGCTGGAACTGGCGAAGGTTCGGCCGGGTGAACTGGTTTATGATCTCGGATCGGGGGACGGGCGGGTGTTAATCACTGCGGTGCAGAGGTTCAAAGCGCGCGCGGTGGGCATCGAGTTGTCTGACGACCTCGCCCGGATTTCGACCGAAAAGATCGCACATCTGGGACTGCAAAGCGATGCGCGCGTGATCAACGCGGATGTCCGCAACGTGGACCTCTCGCCGGCGGACGTGGTGATCATGTACCTGGAGACCGACTCCAACGAGAAGCTTCGCCCGAAACTCGAGAAATCTCTTCGCCCCGGTACGCGAGTGGTTTCGCACGAATACAAAGTGCCCGGCTGGAAGGCGACGAAGGTAGCCAAAGCCGACCCCGGATACGGGCACGTGCACACCATCTATCTGTACCGGATGCCCCCGGAAAAGCAGTAGCCGTCTTCAACCTGTGGGCTTCGCACGGCGCGCCTCGGGCGCGCATGAGGCCAGAACCATGACCGCGGCTGCCGGCAGATAAAACAGTCCGATCGAGAAACCGCTGATAATCGCGAATCCAACCATCAGGATCGCTGCGGTGATTCGTACGCTCTGTTTTTGAAGCAGCAGAGGAATCCCTGTCACGAACACTGGAAGCATGGCGTTCAGGTCGGGAGCCTCGGTGACCTCGAACGGTTTGGATGACGGGATGGATCATTGGCCTCGCATTGCAGATCGCTGGTATTTGGCCCCCTGAACGGGTTATCGGGTGCTGTCACCGCACGGACGTTGCCTAACGGCTGTCGCAGGTTTCGTGATGTTCCGCAGTGGTCGAACATTGGGCCACACGTTATACGTTGTCGCTGCTGCATGAACACGCAAAGCAGGCACGTCGAGAGGTATACGAGGAACTTGCGTGCGCCGGATACGCTCGATAAAGGGAGTGGACTGCTGACAAAGTGAGCGCCGATACAATGCTGATTTCGAGGCAATACCCACGAATATCGTTCCGCGCTTCCATTTCCGAAGGGTGTCTTCGAGTCGTGCCAGTCGTTCAGCTTCGCACCGCTCTTCCCGTGCCAGTCGAACACGCTTCTCTCTGCCTTTGTCTTTCATCTGTTGGTCTCATCAGGCACCTTGGCGACGATGCCCGCACGCCGCACAGAATCTCGCCCGTGGCGTCCGCAATGGCTTCCCGCAGTTCGAGCACGGTGGCCCGTATAAGGACAGAAGGTGATGGTAAACGGCGTTCGGATTCGTCTCGTGAAAGCCTGTGATGCGTTCGTATTCCCTTAACACGGGGCCAAACTGCCTCTCGTGGAGGTTCCCGGTACCGCTGCCCCGGACGGACATTACCTGTCGGTACTCGTCCTCGTCGAGCATCGGGATTTCCATCCGGCAGCGCCAACACCAGAGCATTCGCATCACTCACCGTCGACCTTTGGATTACGGAACGGCCCCGCTGTACTCAAGTCGTTTAGAGCCGCTGAAATCTCGTGCTCATCTGGTGCTTGCCAATCGTATGCATCGACCTGTTTGTATGCCCGCCGTGTGGCCTCGACATCTGCGGTCAGCGTCCACGGGCCAAACTGGACAGTGGTCATTGTGGTTCGTCCTCGGGGGCGTGGACCAGCGTGCCGCCAGCATCAAGGATGTGCATGTTGTATGGCTTCGTGAGAATCACGAGAGGTGCGTCGCTGAGGAAGTGTTGCGGGCCGGGGTTGTACCCCTTTTGTCCCGGTTTCGGTGGACTCACGATCCGGCCATAGATGACGGCCCATGTGTTTGGCACTCTGCGGGCGCCGGAAAATCCATACTCCTTGTGGAAGCCCAGCCTTGTCGTGCGCTGGACCTTAATCAGCTTGTCCCGAACCCCTGAGAAATCGAGGCTCGGCCTGTCAGTCGGAGGTTGCGGCATCCACTCGTCGGGATAGAAGCCGACGAGCATCTTGTTCGGCAAAGTTCGGTTGTCTCTTCTGATTGGGCGTTCGCATTTGTCCTGTGCCAGGAAGTCGTAGCCATCGATGACGCCAACGATGCTTTGTAGCCTGCCAACGACGGCCACCGGGTGGGCCGCATACCGCTCGTGGTCGGCGAGAACTTCGCAGACGGTGAGAATAGGAACACGTGTTTCAGCGGGCGGCTGTCCGGACGTCACGCCGGGGGCGAAGAGCACGGCCATGCTCAACGCCGCTGAAGACATCTGTCGCATCCAGCCGTTATCGTATCCCTGTTCATGTCGTTCGGGAAGGTGGAAACGAGCATATGCGGGCCGTTCACTTCGAACAGCGTGGCGCGGGTGGGCTGCCTGTTATTGACTCCGGAGTAGACGGGCCAGACGAGCAGGAAGACGACAGCAGCAATGGCCAGGCGAAAGGATACTGCGGTCAGCGTAACCGCTCTCATCCGGGCCGGCCGAGTGAACTGGTTTATGATCTCGGATCGGGTAACGGGCGGGTGTTAATCACCGCGGTGCAGAGGTTCAAAGCGCGCGCGGTGGGGATCGAGCTGTCTGACGACCTCGCCCGGATTTCGACCGAAAAGATCGCACGTCTGGGGCTACAAAGCGATGCGCGCGTGATCAACGCGGATGTCCGCAACGTGGACCTCTCGCCGGCGGACGTGGTGATCATGTACCTGGAGACCGACTTTAACGAGAAGCTATCTGTACCGGATGCCTCCCGAAAAGCAGTAGCCGTCTTCAAACTGTGGGCTTCCCACCGCGCCCCTCGGGCGCGCATGCGGCCAGAACCATGACTGCGGCTGCCGGCAGATAAAACAGTCCGATCGAGAAGCCGCTGATGATCGCGAATCCAACCATCAGGATCGCTGCGGTGATTCGTACGCTCTGTTTCCGAAACAGCAGAGGAATTCCCGTCACGAACACTGGAAGCATGACCGGAATCAGGATATGCGGCCCGTTCACCTGCAACAGCGTGGCGCGGGTGGGCTGGGCGTTATTGAATCCGGAGTAGACGGGCCAGACGAGCAGGAAGACGACAGCAGCGATGGCCAGGGCAAAGGATACTGCAGTCAGCGTAACCGCTCTCATCCGCGCCACGTTACCGGAAGTAGCGCAGGCTGAAGGTGAACTGATTCGAGCGGAAGCCCTCGTACTGGAAGAACGTTTCGGCGAGACCGTACCAGCGCCACTCGGTGTTCCACTCGATGCCCTTGTGCAGCGGGATGGAGAGACGGACGGTGGGCTCGTAGAACTTCGTCGGGCGGCTGCCGGCGGAGGTGAACAGCGAACCCCCAAAGCTCAGGCGTGGGCGGAGGGCGGAAGCGCCGAAGGCCTTTGGCGCCAGCTGGACCAGAGCGGTGGCCTCGTTCGCGTCCTCGAAATACACCGAGTATGCGCGCTGAAACGTCTGCGGCACGATGAAATAGATATCCGAATTGATGTGCGAGCGCGTGTAATCGAGCAGTACGTCGAAGTTCCCGGCATGCTGCGGCGTCCAGGACAGGGCCGCCGATTCGGCGTGGCTCAGGAAATCGAGCTTCACAGAGGGGTCGGGATTTTCATTCCGCAGAACGTAGAAATCACCGGACAGCTTCCAGCCGGGCAGGAACGTGTATTCGGCGCGGCCGCGGAATTTTTTATAGTCGTGCAGGCTGGTGCGGAAATAACTTTCCGCCGCCGAACCGCCCTCGATGTCGGCATTCAGGCGAACCTTATCCCTGATCCGGACCGCGACGCCGCCGATCCCGGCATTCTGACTGAGCGTTCCGGATTCGAATGGCGTCTGCATGATGGCCGCGCCGCGGACCAGCGCATCGCCCCACGTATACTTTTCGCCCCCGCGAATGGTCAGCCAGGGAGTGATGTCGTAATATGCGTCGAACTCCTGGCGGCTGTAATTCAGATTCAGGCGATCCGCGTCGGGGTTGCTGCTGTCACTGACGAGCGCGCCGGCGAGCGAAAGCTGTTCGATGAACAGCAGATCGGAAGAGTTATGCAGGCGGTCGGTGCTCCAGTATTCCACCAGGCGCAGCCGCTTTATGGGACGCACGTCGACGGTTACCGATCCGGTGGTGCGCGGCATTTGCGCGTTCGCGGTCGCGGTGTCCAGGCCGAGATCGTAAAACAGGAACGCATCCTGCGAGAACAGATTGCCGGCCGCGGTCGAGGTGTAGGTCGTATTCGTGTTGGGATTGCTATACAGGAACTGGCCGGAAACGGTTACCCAGGAAATGGGCTGCCATGCAACGGAGGCGCGCGAAAATGTCGAGTCGCCGCGCACACGATACAGCGAGTTCAGGCTGCTCAGGGAGAGCGGCTGCCCGAGAAACGGTGTGAGCAGATCGCCGGAGTTCCCCTGATTCTCGGAGAGGCCCTGATCGTCTTTGAAGGTGGTTCCACCCTCTTCGAGTACGGCGTGGAATTTGCGCATCTGGATCTGAACGCCGCCGCGATACGTGCGCGTGCTGTCGCTCACCGACTGCGGCACGGCGAACTGGACCACGTTCGCATCGAAGGACGCGATGCCCCGCCCATACCAGGAATTCTGGGAGTACGCCAGATACGGAGTGAATCGCGCGGCAGGAAAGAGATCCAGCTCGACATCGGTATTTCGGATCCGGGTATCGAAGGCGCTGTTGGTCAGCAGCGATCCGGGGAATGGATTGGCGAATGACGGCAGGAAGTTGAAGTACGCGACATCGCGATAATCCACCGTCAGCCGATACAGATTGCTCTTTTCTGCCTCGAGCCGGGCGGTGTTGTACGGATCGCCCCAGTTGCTCATATGCAGGTCGAGGCGGTCGAACAAGGTCGGAGATGGCGGACGCAGGCTGAGATCGAGGCCCAGGAGTTTTGGACCTTCGCCGAGATCCACGGCGCTGCGGTAGACGTTGAAATTCCCTCCGATATTCGGGATATACCGGTACCCGATTTCAACGCTGCCGGAGACCGCCGGCTCAGCCGCCGGCGTGGCGCCGGAGGCCGGCTGCTGCTGTTGCGGCTGCGATTGCTGCTGGGCCAGCAGAGGTACGCAAAGGACGAACAGGAATCGTAGCTTCATCGGGTGAGGGTGTCGGTTACGTAAGAGCCGTGGATCCGCACGTGACAAACCGTGCAGTTCTGGAATCGCGGGCTGTTCAGGTTGTGGAACGATGGCGGAATGCCGCCCAGCTGTTTCTGCGCCGTTACGTTGCCGTTGGCGGAGACGGTC
>DASRCB010000061.1:0-7630 GCA_035653295.1 Bryobacteraceae bacterium | reverse complement strand
GACACCACGGGTATCGAACCGGATCTCGCGCTGGTGAAGTACAAGAAGCTGGTGGGCGGCGGGGTCATCAAGATCGTCAACAACACCGTGCCGCAGGCGCTGATCCGGCTCGGCTATTCGCCGGAGCAGGTGGAGAAGATCGTTTCGCACATCGATTGCACCGGCACTATCGAGGGCGCGCCGGGCATCAAAGAGGAGCACCTGCCGGTATTTGACTGCAGCTTCCGGCCTCAGAACGGTAAGCGCTTCATCCAGCACATGGGCCATGTGCGCATGATGGCCGCGGTGCAGCCGTTCATTTCCGGGGCGATTTCCAAGACCATCAATATGCCGGAGGAGTCCACCGCGGAAGACATCATGAACGCCTACATTGAGAGCTGGCGTCTCGGTCTGAAGGCGGTGGCCATCTATCGCGACAATTCCAAGCGCACGCAGCCGCTCAACAGCGCAAAGACCGAGAAGAAGGCCGTGCCGGCGCTCGCTCCGGCCCCGGTGGAGAAGATTGTCTACCGGCCGGTACGGCGCAAGCTGCCGGACGAACGCCAGTCGGTGACGCACAAGTTCTCCATCGGCGGCCACGAAGGCTACATCACCGTGGGCCTGTATGAGGACGGCACCCCGGGCGAGGTGTTCATCTCCATGGCCAAGGAGGGATCGACCATCTCCGGGCTGATGGACAGCTTCGCGACCTCGATCAGCTACGCGCTGCAGTACGGCGTGCCGCTGAAGTTCTTCGTGGACAAATTCAGCCACGTGCGATTCGAGCCCAGCGGCTGGACCGGGAATCAGAAGATTCCATACGCGAAGTCGATCATGGATTACATCTTCCGCTGGCTGGGCTCGCGCTTCCTTGGGCCGGAGTACGCGCTGACGGAAGCGGGGAACGCGCCGGGGCTGCGGCCCACCGAGCCGGAGCCGCAGCAGGCGCTGCCGTTCGAGCCGTCGATTTCGGATGCGCCGCTGTGCTCGGAGTGCGGGGGGTTAATGACGCGCAACGGGAGTTGTTACAAGTGCGAGAACTGCGGCGGGACGAGCGGGTGTTCGTAGGCTGAATTTCCTGGTGGGAGGCACAGGGGTTGCAACCTTGTGCTTTTTGGGCGGGCCGCAAGGCCCGCCTTTTTTCGGTCGGAGCAGGCCAAAGGCCTGCTCCACAAGGTGCAAGCCAAAGGCTTGCACTACAAACGCGAGACCCTATGTTACTGGTCGGATGTTCTGGTTTACCCGGAACACGTTGCCCGCATCGTATTTCTTCTTCACCGCCGCGAGGCGTTTGTAGTTTCCCTGGTAGCTGCTCGCCACGCGGTCCTCGCCCTCATCCATCAGGAAATTGACGTAAGCGCCTCCCGCCGAGTACGGACGAAGGGCCGACCAGTAGGCGCGCACCCACTCACGATACTGCGGCATCGGCGTGGGTTGTTCGTCAACGGCGGCAATTATGTGGGTGAAGTTCACGTTCCGGTAAGCGAACGCGGTGGCGTCGGCCAGCACGTCGTGCACCGCTCCATCCAGCGGGTAGATGTGCATGGCGGAGTGGACGGTGGGAATCTGCGGACCAAAACGAGTGTGCTCGTTGATGACCCCATCGCTGAGATCGCGCATGAAGTCGCTCTTCCAATAGTGATGCAGGCCCGGCGCGAGCAGCGGATCGAACATACTCTGCACCATGGGATACGGGGCTGGGTGCCCCACAGCGAACGCGGGCGGGCCGAACTCGCGCAAGGGGCGCGTCACCTCCTCGCCTTTCTGCAGGTCGCCGGAGTACACGTAGACAATCCCGCAGAGTGTTTTCAGGTGAAGTGGTTCGGGAAACGGGGGCGCGGGGGGGAACGATCAGATACGCGAAGAAGGCGCTCAGCTCGCGCGGCGCATCGGCCATGAAGCTGCGAAAGAACCGCATTGCGTCGGCGGCCTTGTCCAGTGGATATAACACCGGCCCGCAATATACGGCGCTGACGGGATGCAGCCGGAACTCGAACGATGTAACGACGCCGAAGTTACCGCCACCGCCCCGGATGGCCCAGAAGAGATCCTCGTTTTCCGTTGTTGATGCCGTCAACAGGCGGCCGTCGGCGGTGACCACGTCGGCGGACAGCAGGTTATCGCAGGCCAGGCCGTAGCGCCGGGTCAGGTGTCCGAAGCCGCCGCCGAGGGTCAGGCCCGCCACTCCGGTTGTGGAGATGAGGCCTCCGGGCGTCGCGAGTCCAAAGACATGGGCGGCGTGATCGAAGTCGCCCCAGGTGCAGCCGCCGTCAACGCGAGCGATGCGGTGAACGGGGTCCACGCGAATGCCTTTCATCGCTGAGAGGTCGATCACGAGCCCATCGGCGACGGTTCCGAAGCCGGCAACGCTGTGGCCGCCGCCGCGTATGGCCACAGGCACGCCTTCTTCACGCGCAAAGTTGACGCAGTGAATCACATCAGCGACGTCGGCGCATTTCACGATCAGCGATGGCCGGCAGTCGATCATGGCGTTATAGACACGGCGAGCCGCGTCGTACCGCTCGTCGCCGGGCCGAATCACGGCTCCGCGCAGCTTCGGAATGAATGTTTCAATGGCCTGGGCTGACGGGCCCGCTGACATCCGAGGCGATTGCCCCATGCGATTCCCTCCTGATCGTTAACTTTCTCGCCGGTCGTTAAACAAACCAACGCTGCCCGAGTCCGTTCCCCAGCAGTGATGGCCGGTTTCAATGGTACGGCACAGGGGTCGGCCAGGGGAATCGTGTAAAGCCTGTACTCTTACGCGGAAGGCGGGGTTTTCCCGGACCGTAACGGAACTACTGCAGCACCGGCAGGCTGAAATGGCCCGCGGGAACGAACAGACTGCCCTCGGTGACGCCCTGCGGCGCGATGATGCGCAGCGTTCGGCCCAGTTCCTCGAAGCTCATGCGCCCATCCAGCGTATCCGCGAAGGCGTGAGTAACACGCCGGACTTCGCGTGCGGACTCGTGCGCGAACTCGAGCCGGTAATGCGCGATGCCGGCTCGGCGCCAGTCGCGAAGATGGCCGCTGGCCTCCTGCGCCTCGGAGCCGAACACGGTATTCCGGCAGCCGACGTCGGCCATCACCGGATGCGCGCGTCCGCTGGTGTCGCGCACCGCGACGCGATGCTTTTCGCATGGCCGGCCGCAATCGAGATAACTCGTGCCCGTGGACAGGAAGCGGCAGAAGACGCAGTGCTCGGTGTGAAACACGGGCAGGTGCTGATAGGCAATGGCCTCGATCGCAGCCGCGCCCACGGCACGGGCGAGATCGGAAACCTGGGCGCCGTTCAGGTCATGGGTGGGTGTGATGCGGGTGAGACCGTGCGCGAGCAGTTCCGCGGCGGCGATCGAATTTGCCGCGTTGAGGCTGAAGTCGCCGATCAGCTCCGGCCGCACGGGGCTCTGTTCAAGACGATGCAGCAGGCCGGCCGATCGCACCAGGATGGGACATTCCAGCCGCATCAGGAAATCGGAGATTTTCTCCTCGCCGGGCTTGAGAATCCGCGGACTCGCCACGCGCACGGCGAGTCCGGCCTGCTTCACGCGCTCGACGGAGGGCCGAAGGCCATACAGATCGAGGTAATCGAGGGTGATGCTCGCGGGACGGCACTCCAGCGCCGCCTCGAGCTGTTCCGGCGTTCGCACCAGCAGATGCAGCCGCGGGTCGCCCGCGCCCGCGCTCGCGGCCGGGGACAGGACCCGCAACGCCTGCATTGGATCGTTGGTGTGGATCTCGGGCAGGGCGGCTTCGGCCTGCTGTAGTCTGTCAACCGCATCGCGTCGCATATCGTTCAGCAGCGATGCAGGCGCGAACGGCGCGCCCTGGATGTCGAACGTGAGCTCGCCCAACTCATACGGCGTGTTTCCGAGGCGCCCGAACTGCTCGCGCAGCAGGTCCGCATCGAGTGCGCGGTTGCGGGCGCGGCCGAGCGGCTCGGCGGATTCGACGCATACCTGCACGGCCGGCCGACCCGAGATGCTCCATTCGGCGACGAGCGGCCGGCCTTCCACAGCGGTGACGCGCACCTGGACCGCTCGCCGACGCACGGGCGCCACGGCCGCCGTGTATGGCCGCGCTGCAGCCTCGATCTCAGGGTCGTCGGTACGCCACAGCAGATCGCCGGGGCGAATGCGCGCGACATCCACGGCTTTATTGCCGAAGCGCAGTGACAGCAGCCCGCCCCGCTGTGGCGCGATTTCGTAAATGCGCCCGCCCTCCTCACGCTCCTCGGGGCTGCGCCAGTCGGCGGCATCGAAGACGACGCCATCGCCGTTCTTCAGCAGGACGCCGTCGACAGGCTGGATCAGAATTGCGTCGCCGGCGATGCGCGCCACCCTTCCCGCCAGCACGCCGCGATGCCGCGGCGCGCGTCCCTTCACCACCGCCTGATGATTCGTGCCCGTCAGGAACCAGGGGCCGAGCCCCCGCGAGTACACCTGCTCCAGGCGCTGTCGTTCTTCGACGGAAGTCGACGGCGCCAGTCCGGCCCAGGCCTCATCCACCGCGCGGCGGTATGCGCTGGTAGTGAGCGCGACGTAGTTCTCGTCCTTGTAGCGGCCCTCGATCTTGAGCGTGGATACACCCGCCGCGACGATCTCCGGGATGTGCTCCAGCGTGTACAGGTCGCCGGGGGAAAGGAGGTAGCGGGCGTCTGCCAGCGGACGCGGCGCATCGTCCACGATCAACTCATAGGGCAAGCGGCATGCCTGCGCGCATTGCCCGCGATTGGCGCTGCGGCCGCCCCAGGCTTCCGAGGAAAAGCATTGCCCGGAGTACGCCACGCAAAGCGCGCCGTGGACGAAGATCTCCAGCTCGCAGTCCGTTTGCGCGCGAATGGCGCGAATCTCGTCGAGAGAAAGCTCGCGCGCCAGCGTGACCCGCTGGACCCCGAGTTCCTGCGCCATGCGGACCCCCTCGGCGTCGGTGACGCTCATCTGGGTGCTGGCGTGCAGTTCCAGCTCGGGCGCGATGCGGCGGGCGAGCTTTACCACGCCGACGTCCTGGACGATGAGCGCGTCGGCCCCGGCCTCAGCGATGGCGCCGATGGTGCGCGCCGCTTCTTCGAGTTCGTGTTCGAAGACCAGGGTGTTGAAAGTGATGTAGCCCTTGACGCCGCGCCGATGCAGGGTGCGCAGAGCCTCCGGGAGTTCCGCCAGCGCGAATCCGACCTTGGCCCGGGCGGTGAAATGCTTCAGGCCAAAATAGATCGCGTCGGCGCCGGCTTCGATGGCGGCGCGCAGCTGCGGCCAGTATCCGGCCGGGCTCATCACTTCAGGCTTGCGGGGAATTTCAGGGCGGGGCAAGGGCTGCTCTTTTCAGGGTATCGCAGCGCGCCGGTTCGCAGCGGCGTTTGCGGGGCCGCGGTTCGCGGTCACGTATTATGGGAACTGAGCGACGGCGACGCGGCGACATGGCCGGCCGCTCAAAGGAGCTGATATGTCCGTTCTGGTGCCCATGGTAGTGGAGCAGACGTCCCGCGGCGAGCGGGCTTTCGACATCTATTCGCGCCTGCTGAAGGAGAACATTATTTTCCTGGGCACGCCCATTGACGACAATGTGGCGAACCTCATTATTGCCCAGATGCTGTTTCTGGCGGCGGAGGACCCGGAGAAGGACATTTCTCTCTACATCAACTCGCCCGGCGGCTCGATCACGGCCGGTTTGGCCATTCTGGACACGATGAACCTCATCGAGCCCGATATCGTGACTTACTGCGTCGGCCAGGCGGCGTCCATGGCCGCGGTGCTGCTGGCCTGCGGGACGCGTGGGAAGCGCTTCAGCCTGCCGCACTCGCGCATTCTGATTCACCAGCCGTCGATGAGCGGTTTGGCCGGGCAGGCGGCGGATATCGATATTTACGCGCGGGAGATCCTGCGCATGCGGCAAAACCTGAACGATATCCTCGCCAACGCGACGAACCAGCCGACCGAGAAGATCGCGCGGGATGTGGACCGCGACTACATCATGGAGCCGGAGCAGGCGCTGGAGTACGGCATGATCGACCGGATCGTGGCGAACCGGGCCATGGAGCCGGTCCCGACGCGATAGATCCGGCCGGCGCGCGGGCTAATCGACAGGCCCACACAGTTATTGTGTCCCCTTTTTCCCTTCGCTTCCGCTAACGGATACAGGGGGACTGATGTTTCGATTCCGAATACTCGTTATCACACTACTTGCGAGCTGTGCCGCCATGGCCCAGGATGTGGGCACAGTGCGGTATCCCAATCCTACGCCGCAGGAGCTACGAGGAATTGTCGAACGGTGGCCTGAGTGCGACGAATACCTGTCAAAATCGCCCTGCAAGGTAACGATCAACATGAGCAACGTACCGGAGCCTGGCGACTCGCACGGCCCTCTGATGCCGCACGCGCACTGGGACGTTCAGGTGCCGCCGTTTATCACGCTCAAGGCCACCCCGCGCGGCGAAGCGGCGATCCTGCTCAAGAACAGCTCTCCATTCATGGCTTGTACCGTGGCCGCCACGCCAACAGCTCCGACGCGCGATCTGAGCACCAACGTGGGCAGCCTGCTGACGGCGGTTGGAACGATTGGCGCGGTACCGGCGGCGGTTCCGTTCGGCCCCGAGGCTTTGGTCCAGTCGGACTCGGCGCTCACGTTGCAGGAGCGCGTGGCTGCGCTGCCACCGCTGCCAGCCTCGGACATCGAAGCGATCCAACAGAGCATTGACCGTCTTGGGCAGAGCGCCAACACTGATTACGATGCGATCCAGGATGCCTACAGGTCCTTCAGGACCGCTGTCCGGAAGGACTGGAAATTTACGTTTAGCTCCGATGTTGCTGTCGCTAACGCAATCGATGACCTGAAGAACACTATCAGGGCGGTCCAGAGGCGACTCGACGTTTTTGCGGGCGTCGGGCTTCAGTTGGACCAGATCGACGCGGCTTTGGCGCAGTTCCAGAAGGATACTCTGCCATCTCGTCCGGATCTGGCCCAGAAGTTTCGTGACGCACAAAACCATCTCATTGCCACGAAAGCGCGCATTGCCCTTCTGAAGGATCATCTTTCGGACACGAGCGACAAACGCAAGCTGATGGTCCAGATATGGGATTTTCTGAGCAATCTCGACCCCGCGACCTTCACAGAGCAGGTCCTGCCCATGGCTTACTTCTCCGGCAAACAGGTGACGGAGACGATTTCCTGCAAGGACGCGATCACGAAGGACCCGGCGTTCGACAATATCGTCTTCACGGCATATTACGAAGCTGTGCCACACCTGGACCTGTCCGTCGGAGCGATCGCCTCGCTTCTGGGGGGCCGCCAGCTTGCTACGACCACCGGGCCGTTTACGCCGGGGCAGGCCGCCTCGTGCGCCGGCGCCGCGGCAGGCTCGCCGCCCTGTGGTCCCACTTCCGTGCTGGGGTACAAGGGCAGATCCTCATATCAGTTCATGCCCGGGGTATTCGTGGAATGGCGGATGGCGAATTTCCACTGCCCGTGGGCGAAAAATGGCGCGCCATGGCATCCGGCCGGATACGTGTGCTCCGTCGGGCTAGCGGGGGGCGTGGCCATTAACCCGAACAACGGCGGCCCCGCGGCGGAGTTCTTCGAGGGACTCTCCTTCGGCATCCAGCGCTTCGCCATCATGGTCGGCGTGCACAACGGCCGCTACCAGGATTACGGCGGC
>DASRCB010000060.1:0-19763 GCA_035653295.1 Bryobacteraceae bacterium | reverse complement strand
TTCGCGCCCGAGGGCATACCCGCGCGGGATGCGTTCTCTTCCAGATGGTCGATGGTCGGCGAAATCCCGAAGACGACCCAGTGCGCGAAAACGCCCGACGGCGCGTCGGGATCGTCCACGATGAGCGCCAGCGCCTGCGTGCCCGGCGGCACTCCGCTCCATGCGAGCGGCGGCGAAATGCCGTCGCCATCGCACGTGTATTTCACCGGAATGTTGCCGCCATCGGTGAATGCAGAACTCTTCAAATCCATTGCCGCCAGTCCTCCCGCCAAAATTAAGAAGCCCAAAAGCAGAGTGCTCAACCGCCGCATGCAGCCTCCCTGCAACCTGGTGTAGCAGAAGCCGGAGCAGGGCAGCTGCTGGGATGGCCTCTTTGCCACGATATTTCCGCTTGATATTGAGTAAGCTTTGATGAGCTGTTTGCCGGAAGGAGAGACAAATGACATTACGTTGGGTTTGGCGAGTTCCCATTCTTTTGCTGGCGCTCACGTCATGTGGCGTCAAAAAGAACCAGGTATCGGCGCCGCCGCCGCCGCGGGTCGCGGGTGCGCCGCAGCAAATGCAGACGGAGACCGCCGAGGTCGTCCACGAGCCACAGCCGGCCTCAGGCGCCGATCAACTGCAGAAGACCATCGAAGCCGTGAGAGCACAGGCCGCGGCTGTGCAGTTCCGCCCCTCGCTCGCCGATTATGTGCCCTGCCGTTTTCGCGAGGACTACGCTGCCCGCTTCCGACAGGGTGAGACGGACATCGGCGCCGGTGCGGCCCCGGCTGATGCCAAATCTGCGCTTCTCGCCATGGCCGAGCAGGGCAATGCCGGCATTCGGGACCGCCAGAAATTCGAAGAGCTGGTGAACAGCAGCACCGATCCCTGGACAGCGATTGTCGAAGCGCGAAAGCAGGGCGTCCTCACCGATCAGGGTGCGACGGATGCAGCCAAAGCGGCCGCCGCGGCGGCGAATGCCGCAACGCCTTTGGATGTCGGATGCTCCGAGGGCGTGCTGACCTGGAATGAAACGCGGGTGATCTTCGGCCGCGCCGTCGCCGACAATTACGTGGCCATCCAGGTGACTGCCCGCAATCTGAATGGCGACCAGGAATTCCTTATTCACGATCTCCAGGTGGCCGTGGCGGAGTTCGCCGCTGCCAGCGGCAAAGGGGTGAATGAAGGGAAATCGGGCCGCGGCTACGAACCGTGCCCGATCGACCGAGTCAACCCGAACGAGAACTCGCCAAATTATGTCCGCTTTGTCGCGGGCCGGGACCGCATGATGGTTCGCGGTGTCGGCGAGGTCGGCGCGCAGCTCACGCCGCGGAACATAGCGGTCCGTGTCCTTGACGTCGTTGGCAGCATTCTGGGCGGGACGGCGGCGGTTACGGGTGGCCCGTCCTTTAGTGACGCCGTTCACGTCTTCAGCTCAACGTTCATCCCGGGGTTTGGAAAAATCTTCCCCGATTTCACGGTGGATCAGCTGAACCGCCTCAATGACCTCGGCTTCAGCGCGGCCAGCGCGTACAAGATCGTGATTCCGAAGAACGGCTCCGTGCCGATGACCACCTTCCTGCCCGGTGACATTTTCGCGAAGAATTACCGGTACTGGAGCCACTGCGACCTTCTGAATTTCGAGCAGAACATGGTGGTTGTCCTGGGCGGAAAGCACATTCAGGAAGCTGGCTCCACCCAGCCTGGCGTGGCGACGGTGTCCTGCCCGAAGACCGCCAGCGGCGATTACCTCGACTACACGAAGGCGAATGGAGACTCGTTCGAATGCACCGTTACTGGTCAAAACCTGCAGAACGTGACCGCGCTGCGGCTGAAGAACGCGACCGACGCGAAAGACACGAAGACCATTGACGGAGCTGTCAGCGTCAGCGGCAAGACCGATGCCGGCACGGTCAGGTTCTCTCTCAAGCAACTGCAGGGCCTTGCAGGGACGCAGTATCAGATCTACGTGGAAGCGTCGTCCGGCGGGGAGCAGTCCACGAGTACAAAATTCGATTTGCCTCCTGCCCTGGCCGACGTCAGGACGGACAAGGACTGCATTGCGGGGGCCACGTGCACGGTCACGCTAACCGGGAGTCATCTGGACACGGCGACGGAACTGGACCTCATGCAGGCGGCAACGGCCACGACGCCCGACTTCAAGGTTGCCCTGAGCGGGTCAAAGCCGGATTCGACCTCCGTTGTCCTCGACCTCACCGCCGGCGCCTCGAAGGTGAAAACGAACAGCGATTACGTGCTGTTCCTCAAAACGAAGGATGGCGATGTGAATACGGGGAAGACGCTGACGGTTAAGCCTGCGCCAAAGCAGTAACGGCCGGCCTGGCGCGGAGCGCGCGTGTATCCTGAGAGTACAGAAACAGTTCCTGATGTTCAGGCCGCTCTCCTCGCCGACTGGCCGTTTGATGGCCGGGCTTGTTGTTACGCTCGCCGCCGTTGCCGTATTTTCGTCGTGGACCCTGTGGCAGCTGGCCGGCCTGGAGGACCTGCAGACGCGAATCGTGGACCGCAATCGGCGCGATTCGCTGCAGCTGCTGCGCATCCAGAACGACCTCGGTGAGCTCGGCCAGATCCTGCGCGACATGCTCAGTGGCGACGAGCCGTATCCCATGGAAGCATGGCGCGCGCAGTTCGAGCGCATCAAGCGCGACCTCGCTGACGCGCTCGCAACCGAGCAGAAGCTCGCCCCGGCCCAGCGCAGTCCTGATCGCGAGAACTACCTTGCGCACTCACTGGCCCAGTTCTGGTCCACGCTGGACCAGGCATTCGCCATGGCCGCTGCCGGGCACGAACGGGACGCGCGGGAAATGATCCGCGGGTCGGCGGAGGCGCAGCAGGGCTCGATTGTTGATACGGTCGCACGGCTGCTGGTTCAGAACAACGAGGTTGACGAGCAGGTCACGGCGCGCATTCAGAGCATCTACGCCGGCGTCGAGCACAACGTCTACATTTTCGTGGGCGCCGTGCTGGTGATGATCGCGCTCACCAGCCTGTATCTCATCCAGTCGAACCGGAAGCTGTTCCGTCGCCTGGAGGTGCTTTCCGCCGAAAGGCGCGATCTGGCCCGCAAGGTGATCACCGTACAGGAGGAGATGCTGCGCTCCATATCTCGTGAGTTGCACGATGAGTTTGGCCAGATTCTGACGGCGATAGGCGCCATGCTCACGCGCGCGGCGAAACAGGAAATTCCGGCCTCATTCAAAGAGGACGTGACGGAGATCCGGGACGTGGCGCAGTCAACGCTGGAGCGAGTTCGCAGCCTCTCGCTTGTGCTGCACCCGTCGATTCTGGATGAAGGCGGGCTGGAACAGGCGATTGACTGGTATATCCCCGTGTTTCAGCGTCAGGCGGGGCTACGGGTCGATTACAACAAAACCGGGGCCAGTCCGGTTGTTCCCGATGCAATCGCGATTCACGTCTATCGTGTGCTCCAGGAGGCACTCAATAATGTTGTGAAGCACGCCCAGACGGAGCGCGCGTGGGTGCGTCTGAATCTGAGCGCGTCCGAGCTTCGCCTCGAGGTGGAAGATCACGGCGTGGGCATGGGCTCGCACGTCGGCCGGCGTGGAATTGGCGCCGTCGCAATGCGGGAGCGCGCCGAGCTGGTTCATGGCGCGATCGAGTTTTTGCGGCCGCCGGATGGCGGAACGCTGGTGCGGCTGACCGTGCCCCTTATGGAAGCCGCGGAGGCGGTAGACTCAGCGCAGGAGCTTCCTGAAACCGCGGGCTGGCCCGCATCGCACAGGGAGAGTGCGTCATGAACAACGCGATCACCGTTCTGCTGGTGGACGATCACAGCCTGGTGCGCAAAGGCTTTCGCCGTATGCTCGAAGACGAGCCGGACATCAAGGTCGTCGGCGAGGCCGGCGATGGCAGCGATGCCGTGCGACTGGCGCAGGAACTCAAGCCGCAGGTCATCGTGATGGATATGTCCATGCCGGGCCTCAACGGGCAGCAGGCCACCATTGAGATCCTCAAGGTGCTGCCGAAAACGGGCATCCTCATGCTCAGCATGTACTCGGAAGAGAACTATGTCCGGAACGCGTTGAATGCGGGCGCCCGGGGCTACATCCTGAAGAACGCCGCCGAGGTGGATCTGGCCAGCGCGGTGCGAAAGATCGCCGCTGGTCACCAGGTGGTTGGTCCCGGGCTGCTGAATCTGCCGCAGGCGCCGGAGGCCGACGGCCGCCTGACCGCCCGGGAAAAGCAGGTGCTGCAGCTCATCGCAGAGGGCAAGTCGAACAAGGAGATCGCCGGGCTGCTGAACCTCAGCGTGAACACTGTCTCCGTACACCGCGCCAACATCATGGAGGCCCTTGGCATCCATCGTACGGCCGAACTGGTGCTCTACGCCGTACAAAAGGGGCTGGTGAACATCCCGTGAACCGGCGGCAGTTCCTGCTGGGCAGTGTTCCCGCGCTCACGTTCGCGCGGGCCGATGCCGGTCCGGGCTTTCAGTTCACGGATGTCACCGCGGCGGCGGGCATTCACTTCGTGCACAACAGTGGGGCCTTCGGCGGGAAATATCTGCCGGAAACGCTGGGCCCGGGGTGCGCTTTCCTCGATTACGATAACGACGGCTGGCAGGACATCCTGCTGGTGAACGGCATGGACTGGCCAGGACATCGACGCCAGCGCACCACCATGCGCCTGTACCACAACAATCGCGATGGCACCTTCACCGACGTGACCCGGCGCGCTGGACTCGATGTAGAGATGTACGGTCTGGGCGCGGCCATCGGCGACTTCAATAACGACGGCTTTCCCGATATTTTCGTCACCTGCCTGGGGCAAAGCCGGTTGTTTCAAAACACCGGCCGCGGCGCTTTCGTCGATGTCACCGACAAGGCTGGCCTGGGCAATCGCGAGGGCTTCAGCACTTCGGCCCTGTGGTTCGACTACGACCGCGATGGCCATCTCGATCTGTTTGTCTGCAATTATGTACGCTGGACGCCGCAGACGGATATCTTCTGCTCGCTGGACGGAAAGAACAAGGCATACTGCACACCCGAGGCCTACCGCGGCGCCACCTGCTGGCTTTTTCGCAACCGCGGCGACGGCACATTCGAGGACGTAACGGCGAAGAGCGGCATTTTCGACATCACCTCCAAGTCGCTGGGCGTGGCCATGCTCGATTACGACAATGACGGCTGGACCGATCTGTTCGTGGCCAATGACACCCAGCCCAATAAGCTCTATCGCAACATGCGCAACGGCCGGTTCGAGGACATTGCGCTGCGCGCCGGCGTGGCCTTCAGTGAGGACGGCAAAGCGCGCGCCGGCATGGGTGTCGATGCCGGCGATTATGACAATTCCGGTGTAGCGTCGCTGGTGGTAACGAATTTCGATAACGAGATGCTGGGGCTGTACCGCCGCGATAAGAACGGGAGCTACATCGATCTGGCGCCCGGGTCGGACATCGGCCGGCTATCGCGCCGCAGTCTGGGCTTCGGGTGTTTCTTCTTTGACGTCGATCTGGACGGCCGGCTCGATCTGCTGGTGGTAAACGGGCATATTGACGATACGTTCCGGCGCATCAGCCGCGAGGCCCGCTATGAGCAGCCGCCGCATCTCTTTCTGAACAGGGGCAACAATCGCTTCGACGATGTCGCGCCGGAGGTCGGCGGCGGTTTCGACGTTCCGCGTGTGGGTCGAGGCGCCGCATTCGGAGATTTCGATAACGACGGCGATCTGGATGTGCTCATCACCACGAATCACGGCCCGGCGTATCTGTACCGCAACGATCAGAAGTCGGGTAACCGCTCGGCGCGCTTCCGCCTGATCGGCGCCCAGAGCAATCGCGATGGAATCGGCGCCGTGGTGCGCGCCTGGTGCGGCGGCATAACGAACTCACGAACGGTGAAAAGTGGGTCCAGCTATTTGTCGCAATCGGAGCTGCCGGTGACCTTCGGTCTTGGCCGCCGCGATTCCGTGGACCGGCTGGTTATCAACTGGCCGAGCGGCCGCGTCGAGGAGTATAAGAACGTCCGCGCCGGACGATACGAGGTAACCGAAGGCCGCGGTGTGAAGCCGGCCTGAAGATTTATGAACACCAACATTTCCCGTCGCAATTTCGTTCGCACCACAGCAGCAGCTTCGGCCGCGCTGGCGGTGGGCGGCCGGGTGCTCGGCGCGAACGATCGCATCAACGTCGGGATGATCGGACTGGGCGGCCGCGGCTCCTGGCTGCTGCAACTGGTCCAGCACCGCGCCGGCGAGAAAAATGACGTGCAGGTGCTCGCGCTCTGCGACGTTTATCAGAAGCGGCTGAGTCAGGCCGTATCGAAGACGCCCGGCGCCAAAACATATGCGCACCATCAGGAACTGTTGGCCCGGAAGGATATTGACGCGGTCTTTATCGCCACGCCGGACCATTGGCACGCGGCAATCAGTCTGGCCGCGCTTGAATCGGGGCGTGACGTTTACTGCGAAAAACCGGTCACGCACACCCTCGAGGAGGCAGGCGCTGTCGCCGCCAAAGTTCAGCAGACGAAGCGCGTGATGCAGGTCGGCGTGCAGGGTCTCTCGTGGACGCGCTGGCACAAGATCCGCGATGTCGTACAGGCCGACACTCTGGGGCAGGTGGTCGCGGTGCAGGGCACCTATAGCCGCAACGCTCCACAAGGCGACTGGAACTGGCCCATTGACACCGGCGCGGGACCCGAAGCGGCCGGTGACGAGCACATCGACTGGAAACAATGGCTGGGCAACGCGCCGGAGCGGCCCTTTGACGCCGACCGATTCTTCCGCTTCCGCAAATACTGGGATTATTCCGGCGGGATCGCCACTGATCTGCACTACCACATCGTTGCCCCGTTCCATTTGGCGGTGCAGAACGCGCACCCTATGCGCGTCTCCGGAATGGGCGGGCTCTGGGTCTACAACGACGGCCGCGAGACGCCGGACACGTTCCTGACCGCCGCCGATTATCCGGGCAAATGGTCGCTGATGGTGCAATCCTCGCAGGTGAACGAGATTGGACCGACCATGATGATCCGCGGCACGCACGCCACGCTGCATCTGGGCGACGAGTGGGAAGGCCCGCAGGGCCGCAATCTGCCCACGGGGCGCATCATCCCCGAGACGCCGTTCAAGGACGAGTTTCGAAAGAAATGGGGCAAGGATGAGATTCTGCTGGAAGGCGTGGGCAACGAAGGCGACCAGCTTCATGTGGACAACTTTTTCGATTGCGTCCGCTCGCGCCAGCAGCCCAACTGTCCCGCCGACCTGGCCTGGAAGGTCATGACGGCCATCGAGCTGTCGGTACGCGGGTATCGTGAGAACCGGACCTTCCGGGTAGATCCGGAGTCAGCTCGCATCCTGAACGCCTGAACTTTTTGCCCCGTGGGCCCGAAGCACGCCCCCAACAGACCAACTGCATCGCCGCGCGGTTGTTACGGACCGGCCAGAGCAGGCACAATAACATAGATTGGCGCTGATTCCCAATATCGGTAAGTACTCCATCCAGGCGGAACTGGGTCGCGGGGGCTTTTCCCGCGTGTATCGCGCCTGGGATCCGGACATGCGGCGCCTGGTGGCCATCAAGCTGGTCAGCGAAACCGATCCCGAAGTGGTGCGGCGTTTCGAGCTGGAGATCGACACCACGGCGAAGCTCCAGCACCCCAACATCGTGGTCTTGTACGGGCGAGGCGAGGAGGGCGGCTTTCCCTACGTGGTTATGGAACTGCTGGAGGGGATGACCCTGGAGCAGATCATTCACGAGAACACGTCGCTGCCGCTGCGGGTAAAGGTGCGGATCATGAACGAGGTGGCCAGCGGCCTCGCATACGCGCACTCACGGGGCGTCATCCATCGCGATGTCAAGCCCGGCAATATCGTGCTCCGTCCCGATGGATCGGTCAAGATCATGGACTTCGGGATCGCGCGCATGCTTAGCCAACGCGTCACCCAGAGCACGCGCGCGGGTATCTTCCTCGGCACCATTCCTTACATGGCGCCGGAGCAGATCGCATCGAATGCGCCCGCCGACCCGCAAACCGACATCTTCTCGTTCGGCGCCACCTATTACGAGTTGCTGACCGGCCACCATCCGTTCGCCATCGACAACGACGTCTACGCGACGATTAGCCGTGTCCAGTCGATCGAGCCCGAGCCGGTCAGCCATTTTGTTACTGACTGCCCGGAAGCGCTGGAACAGCTGGTGCTTCGGGCACTGGCGCGGGACCGTTCCGTGCGATACCCGCACATGTCCGATGTCCTGCTGGACAACGAAGCGGTAATGGGCGACCTGGGCCGCGAGACAGCGGCCGCAATCCTCGCGGAAGTGCAGCCGGTCCTCGACGCCGGCGATCTGGAGAGGGCCGAGGCGCGTTTGCGCGAGGCTGCCGAGCTGGATCCGGCGAATCGAGAGATTCGGCAGCTCCGCAACAAGGTGCGGCAGGAGGCGACCCGGCGTGCAGCCGCGCAGAGGGTCGGCGAGCTGCTGGGGCGCGGAGAGCGGTTGATGCAGTGGGGCCGGTTCGGCCAGGCGGTAAAAGTGCTGGAGAGCGCCGCGGCTCTGGACAAAGATGGCGCCGCGGTGAAGACCGCGCTGGAGGCGGCCCGCACGGCGCAGCGCGTGAATATGCAGGCCAACCGCCTGGTGGCGGAGGGGCGGCGCAATCAGCAGCACGGGTATCTCGAAGAAGGCCTGGCGCTCATGCGCCGGGCCCTCGAACTCGTACCGGATCACCGGATCGCGAAGATTCTGGCGGCGCAGATTGAACGGGAGTTCGAAAGCGGGGAACAGCTGCTTCGGGACGCAATGGCCGCCGCGTTGCGCCTGATGTCAGCGCACCGCTTCGAAGAGGCCATGACGGCCATCGCGCGGGCGGAGGCGCGCCGGCCTCGGGACCGGCGGCTCGCCCAGGCTCGAACGTTAATCGAACAGAAACAGGCGGAATATGAAGGCGAGCAACGGAGGCGCGAAGATGAGCAGCGCTTTGCTTCCGGGCTGCAGGCGCTTGTTGACGGGGCTCGGGAACGCATTCGGGAACGGCGATACGGCGAGGCTGTGGAACTGATCGAGGCGGCTCCGGAGTATGAGGGTGAGGGCGAAATCAAGGCCTTGCTGGCCACGGCGCGCGCCGCGAGGGCGCTGGATGACGAAGACCGCATGGTGACAGCGGCGCTGATTCGTGTCGGCGAGCTGGAGCGGGGCGAGTCGCTGGACGCGGCGCTGGATGCCCTGAAGCCAGTGATCGAGGCCTATCCGCGAAACCGCGTTCTGGCGCAGGTTTCGAGACGCCTCAGCGCGGCCATTGCGATGCGCGAGGCAAAGGCGGCGCTCGGCGGAGAATCGACTTACACGATGGTTCCCGCGCCGGAGACTGTCTCAATCGAAAGATCGGCGGCAGCGCCGCCCGCGGCTGAACCGCCGACCGTCGATGAGAAACCGCAGGTGCCCACACAGCCCGCGCCACCGCCGGTCAATGAGCCCAAACCTGCTTTGAAGCCTGAGGTTGCGGCGCCGACGGTGAAGCCGTCGAACGTCAATGTTGTGCCCGCGCCGGCGGTAACGGGCCGGCCGGGATGGACGGTGCGCCACACCCTGGTTGCGGCCGGAGTCGGAATCGTGCTCCTGGCTGCGGCGGTCCTGATGCTATCCAACAAATCCCGGTCGGTGCATCCTGCGCCGTCGACAACCGAAGCAGCATCGAACTCCGTTCCGGTGGTCGCGCCGACGCCGACTGCGACGGAGGCAAAGCCGGCTGTGCCGCCCCCGTTGGTAGCGCCTGCCGCCGAGGCAGCGCCGCAACTCACGATTTCGCCAGCGGCGCTGAGCTTCGACTACCACACCGGTCAGCCGGCGCCGCAGCAACGCAGGGTGGAGATTCACGGGCCCTCAGAGTGGAGCTTCACACCGGGCGATTCCTGGTTAGCCGGGCGGGCGCGTTCGGCGGGGGGGCACTCCTGGCTCGATGTATCGGTGCACCCCGACGGTCTTGCGGCGGGTCAACATTCGGGAATCATCAGCATCTCGTCCGGGCGGCAGGAGCGGCTGCTCACGGTCCAACTGAATATCGCCGCGCCCGGTCCGCCGGCAGTCTTTGGCGCCGCGGTCCCGCGGCCAACGGCGGCCCCGACTACGACTCCGGCTCCCACATCCGCGGCCGAACCGTCCGTGGATTGTCACGGGGCGGAGTACATGTCGCGCGGCCTGCCGGAAGGCGACATCATTTGGAACAGCGGCCAGCCACTGAATCCCGGCGCCACGCTGATCATCGGGTGCCATCAGCGGGTTCTCGCGGGCCCGGACGGCAGGGTAAGGGGCACGGCGCTTCCAGGATGTGAGGTCGCGGTGACCTCCACAACGCCGGGGGTCGTGGTCGAGACGGCAACGGCGGTGCAGGCGGTGCGGGTGAAAAACGCCGCCGGTTCTCCTCTGTCCTCAGTCCGGCTGCACTGGAGCGTGCGCTGACAGAAGCGTAATGTCCCTCTGTTAAACTCAAACGGCTGCATCCGCCGCAAAACGCATGCGAACGATCAACCGTGTAGCGGTCCTCGGAGCGGGGACCATGGGAGCCCGCATTGCCGCGCACTTTGCCAATGCGGGCGTACCGGCTCTCCTTCTCGATTTGCCCTCGCCGGACGGGCCTGATCGCAACGCAATCGCCCGCCGCGGCCTCGATGCCGCACTCAAAGGAAGACCGGGTTCGTTTTTCACCGCTTCCGCTGTGTCATTGGTTGAATGCGGCAATTTCGATGACGATTTGGCGCGCGTACGCAATTGCGAGTGGGTTCTGGAAGCCGTTGTAGAGAACCTTGCCGTTAAGCGCGACCTGTGGCGGCGCCTCGACGCGTGCCGCCATGAACACGCGATCCTGTCGACAAACACGAGTGGGATTCCTCTGCGCGCCATCGCGGGAGATTTTCCGGCGGCGTTCCAGAAGCAGTTTCTTGGGACGCACTTCTTCAACCCGCCGCGATACCTGCATCTGCTGGAACTAATTCCGGGGCCGGCCACCGATCCCGCGCTGCTCGATTTCGCCGCTTCATTTTCTGACCTGCGCCTCGGAAAAGGCGTGGTGCGCTGCAAGGACACGCCGAACTTCATCGCCAACCGCATCGGCACGTTCCTGGGTGGGACGCTCGTCAAGATCATGATTGAGGACGGCTACACGGTGGACGAGGTCGAAGCGCTTACCGGCCGTCTGATCGGACTGCCGAAGAGTGCGACGTTCCGGCTGTTCGACATCGTCGGCCTCGATGTCTGGGCGCACGTCGGACGCAATTTGTATGAAGCCGTCCCGCAGGATCCGTCGCGGGAACGCTTCCTGCCTCCCGCCTTTCTCGAGCAGATGCTGGAACGAAAATGGCTGGGCGAGAAGACCGGTCAGGGGTTTTTCAAACGGGTCGGACCGCAGCGCGAGATTCACTCAATTGACTGGCGTACGCTGGAGTACGGCCCGCGCGCGAAGCCCCGCTTCGAATCCGTCGAGATGGCGCGCAATGTCGAGGATGTCGCAGCGCGCCTCCGAATGCTGGTTTCCGCTCGCGACCGCGCCGGCGCATTCCTGTGGAAGGTCTTCAGCGATCTGTTCCTGTACTCCGCGGAGATGATCCCGGAGATTTCGGACCGCATCGTGGAAATCGACCAGGCGATGCGCTGGGGCTACGGCCATCGTCTGGGGCCATTCGAGCTGTGGGACGCGCTCGGGTTCGCCGATACCGCCCGGCGTATCGCGTCGGAAGGCCGCGCGCTGCCGCACAACGTGGACGCCGCGCTTTCGGCGGGCACGACATCGCTGTACGCGCACCACGGCCAGGCAACACTCTATTTCGATTTCTGCAAACGGGTTTACGACACTCTGGAGTCGCGGCCGGGGATCGTTCATCTTGCCGACCTGCGGCGCGGGGGCGCCGTAATTCGCAGCAACGCCGGAGCGTCACTGATCGATCTCGGCGACGCAGTCCTCTGCGTGGAGTTCCACAGCAAAGCGAACACCATCGGCGAGGACGCAATGAGCATGCTGCACGCCGGCCTCGAGGAGACGGCCTCCAATTTTGAGGCTATGGTTGTGGCCAACGAGGGCGAGCGCTTCTCTGCCGGAGCGAATCTCGCGATGGTACTGCTGGCGTGCCAGGAGGGTGACTGGGAAGAGCTGGAACTCGCCTGCCGCCGGTTTCAGCAGATGAACATGGCCCTGAAATACGCGCGGAAGCCCGTTGTCGCGGCGCCGTTTGGGCAAACGCTCGGTGGTGGCTGCGAGTTGTCATTGCATGCGCGCCGCGTGCAGGCTTCGGCTGAACTCTACATGGGGCTGGTGGAGGTGGGAGTTGGCATTATCCCCGCGGGCGGCGGCTGCAAGGAGATGCTCGCGCGGCATCGCGACGTGCGGCGCGTGTTTGAAACCATCGGGTATGCGAAGGTGTCCACCAGCGCCGAGAATGCTAGAGAACTGGGACTGCTCACGCGCGCGGACGTCATCAGCATGAACCCCGAACGGCTGATTGCGGACGCCAAGCGGCTTGCGCTTTCACTTGCGCCGGGTTACGCGCCAGGCGCCCCGCGCCATGACATTCCTGTTGGAGGCGAAGGCGCCTGGGCGCTGATGAAGCTGGCGGTTTGGACTGCTCGCCAGGGCAACTTCATCACTGATTACGACGTCGTCATTGGAGAGAAGCTCGCGCACGTGCTGAGCGGCGGCAGGCTTTCCGGCGAGCAGATGGTCTCCGAACAATACCTGCTGGATCTGGAGCGCGAGGCGTTTCTCAGTCTTTGCGGCGACATCCGCACGCAGCAGCGCATGGCTCATATGCTCGAAACCGGCAAACCGCTGCGAAACTGAACGGGAGCTGTCATGAGGGAAGCCGTTATCGTTGATTGTCTCCGAACGCCCGTGGGCAAGGCAGGGAGGGGCACGCTGCGCAACACGCGGCCCGACGAACTGGCCGCTATTGTCATTCGCGCACTGCTGAGCCGGTACCCGCAGGTCGATCCCGATACCATCGACGATGTGATTCTGGGCTGTGCCATGCCGGAGGCCGAACAGGGCATGAACGTGGCTCGCATCGCTGCGCTGCGCGCGGGCCTGCCGGACCCCGTGCCCGGCATCACCATAAACCGGTTTTGCAGCTCCGGGCTGCAATCGATCGCCATGGCCGCCGATCGCATCCGCGCCGGGTCGGCCGATGTCATCGTCGCCGGCGGGACCGAGTCCATGAGCCTGATCCCGCAGGGTGGTAACAAGCTCATGCCTAATCCCTGGTTGATGGACCACAGGCCCGAGATCTACATGGGTATGGGTCTTACCGCCGAGCAGTTGCAGCAGCGGTACGGAATCTCGCGCGAGGACCAGGACGCGTTCGCGTTCGAAAGCCACCGGAAGGCGATCGGCGCTCAGAACGCGGGGAACTTCGAGGACGAAATCGTGCCCATTGAGGTGACGACCACGACCGTCGCGCATACCAGACGAATATCGTTTTTACGTGACGAAGGGCCGCGGGCGGATACGTCGCTCGAAGCTCTTTCGAAGCTGAAACCCGTCTTCAAGGCGGACGGCACGGTAACGGCGGGCAACGCATCGCAGACCAGCGACGGCGCGGCGGCGGCGCTGGTGATGTCGGAGGAGCGTGCGCGCTCGCTGGGACTGAAGCCGAAAGCCCGGTTCGCGGCGTTTTCCGTGGCCGGTGTTCCCCCGGAGGTCATGGGCATCGGGCCGGTGCGCGCGATCCCGAAAGCGCTCGAACGAGCGGGGATCACGCTGGACGACCTTGCGGTCATCGAGCTGAACGAAGCCTTCGCTGTGCAGGCGCTCGCCGTGATTCGCGAAGGCGGACTGCCGGTAGAAAGGATCAACCCGAACGGCGGCGCCATTGCGCTTGGGCATCCGCTGGGATGTACCGGCGCAAAGCTCACCGCCACGCTGCTGCGCGAGTTGGAGCGCCGGGACGCTCGCTGGGGCATGGTGACCATGTGCGTCGGCGGCGGCCAGGGCGCGGCAGGAATTTTCGAGCGCATAGTATAGAGATGGCCGCTTCCAGCACGTCCACACCGACCACCGAATTGCGTGGCGGCGCGTTTCTGCTTCACTCCTCCACGCTGCGGGAAGTTTTCACCCCGGAGGATTTCTCGGATGAGCACCGCGCCATTGCTCGGGCAGCCGCCGACTTCGTACGCGCCGAGATCGCGCCCGTGATCGATCGTATTGAGCGCCAGGAGCCTGGCCTGGCTCCTTCGATTCTGCGGAAATCGGGCGAAGTGGGCTTTCTCGGCGTGCTCGTGCCCGAGGCTTACGGCGGCATGGAGCTGGATCTGGCCTCAGCCATGATCGTGGCCGAAGCCATCGCCATCGACGGCTCGTACGCCGCATGGCACGGTGCGCACGCCGGCATCGGCACGCTGCCGCTGCTGTTGTTCGGAACCGAAGAGCAGAAGAAGAAATATCTGCCCAGGCTGGCCACTGCGGAGATGATCGCCGCCTATTGCCTGACCGAGCCGCACGCGGGCTCGGACGCGCAGGCCGCGCGTACGCGCGCCGATTTGTCGCCCGACGGCCGGCATTACATCCTGAACGGCCAGAAGATGTGGATCACGAATGGCGGCATGGCGGATTTGTACACCGTTTTCGCCAAAGTGGGCGGCGAGAAGCTGACCGCCTTTCTGGTGGAGCGAGCCTTCCCCGGCGTGCGGCCCGGCGCGGAAGAGCAGAAGATGGGTATCAAGGGTAGCTCCACCACGGCCGTCTATTTCGACAACGTTGCTGTGCCGGTGGAGAACGTCCTTGGCGAAATTGGCCGCGGGCACATTATCGCGTTCAATATTCTGAATCTCGGACGCCTGACATTGGGCCCGTTCGCGGTCGGCGGCGCGAAAGACGCGCTGGGGCTCAGTCTGCGGTATGCGAAGGACCGGGTGGCGTTCGGTAAACCGATCGCTGAATTCGGCATGATTCAGCACAAGCTGGCGGAGATGGCCGTAAGAATCTATGCCGCCGAATCGATGACATGGCGCGCTACGGGGCTCGTACAGAGCGAGATCGCCGCGGGCAAAACACTGCTGCAGGCAGCCGAGGAGTTCGCCCCCGAGTCGTCCTGGGTGAAAGTGTTCGCCTCCGAAATGCTTGACTGCGTCGTCGATCACGGCGTGCAGATCCACGGCGGCTACGGGTATCATCATGACTACCCCATCGAGCACGCCTACCGCGATTCGCGCATCAACCGCATTTTCGAGGGCACGAACGAAATCAACCGCCTTCTCGCAACCGGCATGCTGCTGAAGCGCGCCCAGCGCGGGCAGCTCCCGCTGGTCGCAGCAGTGAAGAAGCTTCAGGGCGAACTGTTCAGCGCGCAGGCTGCGGTGTCGTTCGGGGAAAGCTCGCCGCTGGCGGATGAAGCCCGCATGGCGGAGAACGCGAAGAAAGTCGCGCTGTTCGTACTCGGTGTGGCGTACCAGCGGTTCCTGAACGAGCTCGAGAATGAACAGGAAGTACTCGCGGCGGCGACGGACATCATCATGAACGCCTTCGCGCTGGAATCCGCCGTGCTGCGAGCCGAAAAGCTGCGCGCTGCCGGACGCGGCGATGTCGCGGGACAGATGACGGCAGTTTTCGCCCGCAACGCAATGGAGACGGTAGAGCACGCAGCCCGAGAAGCGCTGGCGGTATGTTCGGAAGGCGATGCGCTGCGCATGAACCTCTCTATCCTGCGTCGGTTTACAAAAGCCGACCCGGTGAACGCGGTGGCGATGCGCCGCGCGATTGCGGCCCGGCTTCTCGAGGCCGGCGGGTACGTCGTCTGATGAGACGCCGCCGCCAACATGTTACCGACGCTCGTCTCACGTGGTCCCGCAGAACCGGTCTCAGCGACTGAAATTATTCGTATCGAAGCGCCTGAACCGGATCCGTTCGCGCGGCGCGGATTGCGGGTACGAGCGCCGCGCAGATGGCGCTCGCGACCATCGCGCCCAGCGCCAGCATCAGCACCCAGGGATCGTGCGCACTAACGCCGTACAGGAATGAGGCGACCAGCCGCGAAAGGGCCAGGGCCGCGGCAAGGCCGAGTGTTACACCGAAGCCCGTGACCAGCAGCACCTTGCGCAGGATCATGCGCAGGACCGTGCGGCCTGAGGCGCCGAGCGCGAGCCGTATCCCGATTTCGGCGGTCCGCCTGGCGACCGAATAGGCGACAACGCCGTACAGCCCGATGCAGGTCAGCAATACCGCCGCGGCGCTGAAGAACAGCGACAGAGTGCCCAGCATCCGCTCCGTGGAGAGCGAGTCGTCGATGATGGTGCTCATCGTTTGTGGATCACCTGTTGCCGCGCGAGGCGCCAGTTGGTTGATGGCGGCGCGAATTCCCTGAATGGACGTGAACGGATCGCCGGCCGTGCGCACCAGCAGCAGAGTATCGGGGTTAGCCACCTGCGCCTGCGCGGCAGGGAAATAAATCAGCGGAGAGGCCGTCTCGCGGAGCGTCTGATAATGGCTGTCGCCGACCAGTCCGACAATCCGCCACTTTTCTCTCGCGTCCCGAATGAATGAGCCAACAGCATTACCTTGTGGGAAAAAGCGTTTCGCGGCGGTCCGGCTCATGATGGCGACTTTTTCAGCGGAGGCGCCATCCGTGACCGTGAAATCGCGGCCGGCAAGCAGGGGCATGCGAAGTGTCGCGAAATACCCTGGCGAGATGGCATTGACGTCGGCGAGCGAATCGGCGTGGCTCAGCGTGGAGCCGCCTACGGGCTCATACGCTCCTCGCCACGCCGATCCGCTGAGAGGCGCCACCATCGCCGTACTCGCGGCTTCCACTCCGGCCGTCGATCGTACGCGCTCGAGCAGGCGATCCTCGATGGCAGTGAGTCGCTCTCTCCGCTGTCGCTCCTGAGTAAAGTCGACCGGCAGCACGAGCAGATTCTCGCTTGAGAAACCTGGTTTCGTGCGATATAGATTACGCAGCGTCTCAGTGAACAATCCGGCCGCCGCCAGCAGCACCATGCACAGCGCGATTTCGCCGACGATCAGTGCAGGCTGCAGAAGGTTGCGCCCGACTCCTCGAACCGCGGTGGAACCCTGCCTGATGTTTTCCGCGGTTCCCGTACGGATCGCCAACCAGGCCGGCGTCGCCGCGAACAGGACGGTGGTCAGCAGAGCACAGGCCGCAGTGAAGGCCAGCACGCGGAAATCCGGTACGAAGTCGACGTGCCCGTAGTCGCGTCCGAGAAACGCGATGGGCGCCGTTGCCGCCGCGCGCGCCACCACGAGCCCGACCGCGCCGCCTGCGATTGCAAGCAGCAAGCCCTCGGTCAACAACTGACGCAGGATGCGCCACCGACCTGCTCCCAGCGAAAGGCGCACAGCAATCTCCCTCGTCCGCGCCGCACCTCGCGACAGAAGCATGGCCGCGAGGTTTGCGCACGCGATCAGCAGCAGAATTGCCACGCCCGCGAACAGCAGCAGGAATGGCTTGTGGTACTGCTCGCGCAGGAACGTGTAGCCGGCTGCGCCCGGCGCGATGCTGAGGTCTTCCGGATCGTGGCCTTTCGTGCGCTCGGCGAGGTCGTCAGGATCAAGCCCTTCACGAACGACGGCCGGCGCGATCACACGCAAATTGGCGGCTGCCTGCTCGGGACTCACGTCCCGTTTCAGGCGGCCCATAAGCTGCAGCCACCACGCGCCCTTCACTTCGATCATTCGAAAGTCAGGCTGCAGACGGGGCTCAAGCGCCAGCGGCACAAAAATCGCGGGCCGAGCGGCAGGATTGGTTCCAAAAAACCCCGAAGGCAGAACGCCGACTATAGCGCAGGACACGCCGTTCAAAACTACTCGGCGGCTGGTCACGTCCGCTGCTCCGCCGAACTGTTCCCGCCAGTATCGATACGAGAGCATGGCAACGGGTTCGGCGCCAGGGCGTTCGTCAGACGCAGAGATCAGGCGTCCAGCCGCCGGCACGATGCCCAGCGTGGAGGCGTAGCTGCCGCTCACCAAAGCAGCCGGGACGTGCCGAAGATTCCCCGGCGTTCCCAACACGAGATCCTCTCCACCCGACGCGAACACATCGGTGAATACATTCTGGCGTGCGCGGATCTCCTGGAACAGCGCATATGAGAATACAGGATTGCCATCGAGCCGCAGTAGCACCAGACGGCCCGCATCCGGCACGGGCAGCGAGCGCAGGACCAGCGCGTTCATGAAACTGAACAGGGCCGTGTTGACGCCGATTCCAAGCGCGAGCGATCCGATCGCGACGGTGGTGAACAGCGGCGATTTCCGAAGAACGCGCACGCCATACCGTATGTCCTGAAGAATCGATTCGAGCGCATTGAGGCCGCGCGCGTCGCGACAGGATTCAGCCGACTGGGCCAGGGGACCAATTTCGAGCAGAGCCGCGCGGCGCGCCTCGACCGGCGACATACCGGCGGCCAGATTGTCTGCTGTTTGACGGGCGATGTGACTGTACAGTTCCTCGCGGAGCTCGCGCTCGACGGCGCCGCGGCGAAGAACGGAACGGAGCCGCAACGCGAGAATTCGAAGCAGGCGGCGCATTCAGTTCCCCTGCCGGGCGGCGCGAATCACGTCCGAGACGGCCGTGGACAGCCGCTGCCAGTTCGCTTCCTCCTGTTCCAGACGGGAGCAGCCGTCGGGTGTGAGGCAGTAGTACTTCGCGCGGCGGTTGTTGTCGGAGGCCCGCCAGTCGGCAGCAATCCAGCCCTGCTGCTCGAGTTTATGCAGGGCAGGGTACAGAGACCCCTGCTGTACCTGTAGGACGTCGTTGGACATGGCCTTCAGGCGCTGTGAGATGGCCCACCCGTGCATGGGTTCGAGGGCGAGGATGCGCAGGATCAGGAGGTCGAGTGTTCCCTGGACGAGGTCGGTTGGGCGACTCATGTAGGTTACCTTGAGGAAGTATGCACCCGTCTCTTGTAGGTAATCAAGGGGAAAATTCCCCGGAACCTTGCATCAACTCAAGAGCATCTGTTAAAGTGACTGTAGCTGCCATTACGAACCTGAGCCCGAAAGCGGGTGCAAGGCGAATTCGGCCTTGCGGAGCGCCGACGAGTTTGTTAGGCTGACTGATGGCAATACTGAGCGAGACGGTTGGCAGCAGAGGTTTCCTTCCAGTCCTCAGTAGGTTCAGGCTGTAGTTCTTTTCGAGTTCCCAAAGAGATTCAGGCGCAGGGAATAGCTGAGAGGCGGTTTTCTGTGTCGGTACGAGTTTCGGGGCCGCGCCGGGGCGCTGCTTTCTGTTAACAGGATCGCAGAGGGCCGCGGTGCAGATCATTGACAATCTGGTTGGACGCGAAGACAAGTAGCGAAATATAACGTCAGAACCTGAGTTAAGGGGAAGCGATCGAGGCGCTGTCCTGTCCGGAAGGGGGATCGGAATGGATTCACCGGAGGGGCGGGGCGGCGATTCACAATGGTTCAAACGAGAGTTTGATCCCGGCTCAGAATCAACGCTGGCGGCGCGCTTAACACATGCAAGTCGAACGGGAAAGTGGAGCAATCCATGAGTACAGTGGCGTACGGGTGAGTAACACGTGGGTAATCTGCCTTCTGGTGGGGAATAACTCTGGGAAACCGGAGCTAATACCGCATAAGCCTGGAAAGGGAAAGCAGGAAACTGCGCCGGAAGAGGAGCCCGCGGCCGATTAGCCAGCTGGTGAGGTAACGGCTCACCAGGGCGAAGATCGGTAGCCGGCCTGAGAGGGCACACGGCCACACTGGCACTGAAACACGGGCCAGACTCCTACGGGAGGCAGCAGTGGGGAATCTTGCACAATGGGGGAAACCCTGATGCAGCGACGCCGCGTGAGCGATGAA
>DASRCB010000059.1:0-15739 GCA_035653295.1 Bryobacteraceae bacterium | reverse complement strand
CCGTCGGCTGGATTGCAGGTATGGTCGTGCTGGCGCTCTGGTATGCGCCGGCGCTGCTTGCGGCCGCGGTTCGCAGCGCGCCTGTGCACACCGTGCAGGTGCTGAGCTGGATCGTCGGCGGGATGCTGTTCTATCTGCCCGTCTACTCGCCCGCGCCGCAATCGCGCGTGCGCCCGGTCCCGCACGGCGTCGTGTACTTTCTCACTGCGCTGGTTTTCTCATCGCTGCTGAGCCTCTTCATCGGCTTCTCCCGTTTTGGGCTCTACACGCCCTTCCTCGATGCCCGCGACACACTGCACATTCTCGACCAGCTCCGCGGCCGGTGGGGATTGACTCCGGAGATGGATGAGCAGACCGCCTGCCTGTTTATGTGGGTGCTGTCGCTGTTCGTCTGGATGTCGAGCGTGATGGTGATGTTCTGGCGCATGTACCGGGAATCCAAGCGCGCGGCCCGTGTTTCACAGTCATGATTCCAGGGCCGCCTGCAGCATGGCCCGCGCATAACCTACGCTGTATACCTCGCCCGCATAACCGCCGCCGCCCGGATAGCCTTTGATCGGCCCACGCTCGCGGTCGTAGTCGAGCGCGCGCGGATGCTCGGGATAAATCGCGCCGGTGTACCGGTTGCGGACCAGTTCCTTCATGACCCCGAACATGTCCACCTGGCCCTCGTCGATGAAGACCTCGACATACTGTTCGTAAGGCCTGCGCACGCGCACGTTGCGGAAATGCACATGATTGATGCGCCGGCGGGACGCGAACCAGCGGCACACCTCCACCGGATTCTCACCCATTTCCCGTGTCACGCCGCAATCGAAGGTGATCCCGTTCGCCGGACTCGGAACAATGTCCACCAGGCGCTTCCATCCGGCCACGCTGCCCATCAACTGCTCCGATCCGCGGCTCAGAGGCGCGGGCGGGTCGTTGGGATGCAGCGCCAGGCGGATCCCCGCTTCTTCGGCCACTGGAACCACAGCCTTCAGAAAGTAGCCGATATTGGCCCACATCTCCTCGGCTGTGTGCGCGCCTTCGTCCGGAAGCGGTGGAAGCCCGCGGATGCGTTCATAATCGAAGGCAGTGTAGCCGGCGCCGGCGCGTCCGGCCTCCTCGTAATAGCCTTCCATGGCGCGGTGCGCATACCAGTTGTATTCCACAACCGGCAGCCCGGCTTTGCCCGCGGCTCGGATCGACTGGCGCACTTTGTCGATCTCCTCATCCCGGCCAGGCCGCCCATAGATAGCCTTTGGAAATCCGGAGATCATCATGTTGCACAGCGTGAGGCCGCCGGCGCGCAGCCTTTCGATACGCGCGCGCAGTTCGTCTTCGTTCCACGGGATCGGCGGGCCGCCCATGAGCACGTGATCGATGCCGATCTGTTTCAGACGCCGGATCGCCGCGTCGTCGCTGGCCGTCGAGCCGAGGCAAAGCTTCGGAGTATCAGCGCCTTCGACAATGGGCCAGCTTCGCGGTGTAGCAGCGACGGCGACTGGACGGGCGAGCGCTACGCCGGCCGCCGCCTGTAGTGCAGTTCGGCGAGAGAACGGGAAGGACATATCAGAGACGTTGCTGCGTCTCTGACGAGTCTACGCCTGTGCGGCCACGCCCAGGCGCTCGTACCACGACTTGGCGCCCTTAATCGCGTTATTCACGGCCTCAATATTCTTCACGCCTTCGCTGGAAAGCCAATCCTCCAGCGCACTGACGCCCTGCTTTGCGTAGACCGGGATCGCTTCCTTCCAGGTGGCGCGGCCGCAGAGCACGCCGTTGTACCCGGTATTGGCTTCGGAAGCCATGTTCAGCTCCTCGACGAACTGCGCATTGCTCACTCCGGCGCTGAGATAAATGAAAGGTTTGCCGGCGGCCTCGGCGGCTTCACGGAAATATTGGAGCGCCTCCTGGCGCGAGTACGCCTTCTGGCCCTTGTACACGCTGGAGCCCTCAACATAATTCGCGTTGATGGGCACTTCCACTTTCAGCACATCCACCCGATACTGCGGCTTCGAAAACTCCTCCATGCTCTTCGTCACCACCTGCGGCTTGAGCTTTGCGAACTCGAGGCCCTTCTCGTCTCCGCCCTTCGGATCGTATCCAACGAACTCCAGGAAGAACGGGATTTGGTGTGTCTCGCATTCCGCGCCGATGCGCTCGATGAAGGCGTGTTTGATGTCGTTAACCGACGCGTCATCGAACGGGGTGTAGTAGATAAGAATCTTAACCGCGTCCGCGCCCCAGTCCGCGATGCGCTTCGCCGACACATGGGGCAACAGGTCGGGCAGCCGCCCGGGTTTGGTGTTGTCGTACCCGGAATGCTCATACGCCAGCAGCAGCCCGGCGTTCGAGGAACGCGCCTTCGCAGCCGGCAGGCCATACTCGGGGTCGAGCAGAATGGCGCTGGCGTGCGGAGTCAGCACTTTGCTCACCGCAACCTTGAATTCCGACATCATTTCGTCGGTCACTTGTTTCTGATCGATGCCCTTCGCCTGGGCGATGGACTTCTGCAGACTGCCGCGCTGGTCCATGGCGGCGGCGGCGATCACGCCGCGATTGTTGGAAAGAGCTTTCAGGTGACGCAGTTTGCCTTCAAGTAGGGCCATGCCACGATTATCGCGCGGCGACCTGCGCAGGTTGGCCGCGGCGTTGCGCGCTCACAATCCGTGAAGTTCGACCTCGATGATACTGATTGCCTCCACGGGTTCTCCATCTTCGACGGGAGGACTGTACGTCCACTGCCGTATGGCATCGATTGCCACGTGAGTGAATTCGGGGCTTCCAAGCAGCGGAACGATGCGCCGGACTCGCCCGTCGGTCCCAATCACGAGACCTACAGCTATGCGCCAGGCCGCTCCTGCCGGCACACGAGGAAATTTCGGAAATGGACCCGCGAGCCGCTGCGACACGTCATTCTGCCCGAAGGCGAGCAGAACATGGCTCCAACTCGGATCCGACGACCTCATGTCGGTGAGCTCCATGTATTTCTCGAAATCCTCGATAGCGAATTGGCGTGTGCCGCGAGCCTCGCGCGCATGCCCGCGAATGAGCCACGCGTCCGCCCGCCGGGGTCCAGATTGATCGCCGCCGTCGCGTCGTGTTCCGCGCCGTCGAAGTCGCGCCGCCCCGCGCGCGCCGTTGCCCGCGCGATGTAGGCGGCCGCGATGCTCGGTTGCAGGCGAATTGCTTCGGATGCATCCGCTGTTGCCCGGTCGTATTTGCCGAGGTCGCTTTCAATGGTGGCGCGATTTGTCCATGCCTGCGCGTCGGATGGCATGAGTTCTATGGCCTTGCTCTCGTCGGCGACCGCGGCCTTCAGCTGCCTCGTGTGGCTATGAGCAACGCCGAGGAAAAGCCACGCCTCTTCGGACAGTGGGTCCTCCTCGGTGATCTTCGTAAGTATGTATACGGCGTCGTCGTAGCGCCCCGCCAGGAGAGCGGCGCGCGCTCCTTTCGTTGTCGGGCGTATCTCAGAAGATTGCGCCAGGGCAGAAAGGACCAACAGCGTGAAGGAACCGATTGCGACACGCCTGCGGTGCGCGCCGCCGCTCAGCGCCGTTCCTCTTCGAGGTGCCGAAGGCGCGCGTCCAGCACGCCTTCGACCCGAAGCAGTTCCTGATGCGCGGTTTCGAAACGTGCGTCTATAAAGCGGTTCAGGTCCGAAAGTCGGGCGTCCACGTGCGCGCGCAGATCCGCCAGCCGGGAGTTGTTGATCAAAATCCCGACCAGCACGGCCAGAGTGGGCACACCAACGCTCAGGCTGGTTTGTACGGCGTCCGGCGCCATATTCATCATCAGGATACCTGCTCGGCGCTCTGTTTACGCGTGCACCGGCTCCTGCTGATACCGCCGCGCCATCTCTTCCAGCGACACCGGCTTGTAGTCTCCGGCGTGGCCCGCCTGGCCGAACTCGGTCATACGCTGCGCCACCACTTTCGTCATTGCCTCGCGCGCCGGCTTCATGTAGCTGCGCGGATCGAACTCCTCCGGCTTCTCCATGAACACCTTGCGGATCGCGCCCGTAATCGCCAGCCGATTGTCCGTGTCCACGTTGACCTTGCGGACCCCGTTGCGGATCCCGAGCTGGATCTCCTCCACCGGCACGCCCCACGTCGGCTTCAGCCTGCCGCCGTACTGGTTGACGATGTCCTGCAACTCCTTCGGCACGCTGGACGAGCCGTGCATGACCAGGTGCGTCGCCGGGAGGCGCTTGTGGATTTCGATCAGGGTGGCCATCTTCAGCGTCTCGCCGGTAGGCTTTTTCGTGAATTTGTAGGCCCCATGGCTGGTGCCGATCGCGATCGCCAGCGCGTCTACCCCGGTCCGCTCGACGAATTCGACGGCCTGGTCCGGATCGGTGACATGCGCCAGAGCATCGACACCCGCGCCGTGCCCGTCCTCGATGCCGCCCAGCACCCCGATCTCGCCTTCCACGGTGATGCCCTTCTCGTGCGCGAGTTCCACGACGCGGCGCGTGACATCGACGTTGTAATCGAAGGTCGAAGGCGTCTTCCCGTCGGGCATCAGCGAGCCATCCATCATCACGCTGGTGAACCCCATATCAACGGCCGATTTGCACGTTTCGAAGCTGTTCCCGTGATCAAGGTGCAGAACGGTCGGGATCTCAGGGTACACCTCGGTCGCGGCCAGCATCAGATGGTAGAGAAAACGGTCCTGCGAATAGGCTCGTGCGCCGCGGCTGGCCTGAATGATGACCGGCGAGTTCGTCTCCCGGGCGGCTTCCATGATCGCCTGAATCTGCTCCATGTTGTTGACGTTGAACGCCCCAACGCCATACCCGCCTTTCGCGGCCTCGTCCAGAAGCTGCCGCATCGATACCAGTGGCATAAGTCCTCCCTGTCGGAATCGTTTGAACAAATTTAGTCCCGGCTCAACGGCCAGGTTCTCACCGAAAAGGGCCGAGCATCACATAACGTGACGACACACCCGTACCGCCGAAATGGCTCCGCGATGCGCTGATTCTATTGCCGCAGCGGTACCCTGTGGAGATGAGACGCCGCGCCGCGGTTCTCGGGCTTGCCATTATCGCGAGCACGGTGAGCGTGCGGGCGCAGCAGGGCGCCACCGCCTCGCCCGGCGCCGGCGGAACCGAGCCGATCCCTCCAGCGCGCGGAGTGTTCGGCCCGGGCGACGATGTTGCTGCCCCCGGCCTGGCCACCACGCAGCGCGCCGCTGTCTCGATTCCGGTTATGCTATCCGGCAAGGTGGTCGTGGATGGCGGCGGTCCTCCACCTTCGCCGGTACTCATCGAAACTGCCTGCGATCATGTTCAGCGGAGCCCCACCTACACCGACAAGAAAGGGCGCTTCGCCGTGAACGTACCGCAGAAGAGCGAGTATGCCGAAGCGGCGATTCAGGGGGATGCCACATTGCACTGCATGATTCAGGCGTCCCTTCCCGGCTATCATCCGGCCGTGTCCGAGGTCTGGTCCATGACCGATCACCCTTTCCTGACGCTTCACACACTCGACCCCACGAAAGGCACGCTGGTCAGTCTCACCGAGCTGGACGCGCCAAAACGCGCGCGCGAAGCAAGCGAGCGGGGACTCGCCGCGCTTCGTAATAACGACTGGTCTGGCGCGCAGGCGGAGTTCGAAAAAGCACTCGAAATCGACCCCCACTATGCGACGGCGTGGTACGAGCTCGGCGCTGCACAACTTCGGCAGGGCCGCGTTGCGCAGGCGCGCGCCGCCTGGAACAAAGCGCTGGAATCCGACCGCCGCTTCCTGAAGCCCTACATCCCGCTGGCCGAGCTGGCCGCCGCCGGCTCCCGCTGGTCCGACATGGCCGCCATCACCGACCGCGCTGTCGCGCTCGACCCGGTTGACGCGCCGATCCTGTACCTGTATCACGCCATCGCCTGTTTCAACGTCGGTCGAATGGATGTCGCCGAGCAAAGCTCGCGCCGCGCCATCTCGCTCGACGCCCACCATCAGCTTCCGCGCGCCGAGTACATCCTCGGCCGGGCCCTGGCCCACCGCGCAGATTATCCCGGCGCGCTCGACCATATGCGGCGCTATCTGCAGCTTCTGCCCCAGGCGCCCGATGCCGCTGTCGTCCGCGCGCAGATTGCCGAAGCTGAGAAGCACGCTTCTCCATAACCGCCAGCCGGAGCTACGATATGGACGTGGAACGCCGCCGCGCGCTGCTGGCCGTCGCCGGTACCGCTATGCTCGCCGCGTGCGGCTGGGCCCAGGCGACTCTCTCGCCCACCGTCGGCGGTACGCCCGACGCGCGCCAAATCCCGAACAAGCCCAGGGGCATGTCCGACGATCCCGACGCGATCATGACCCGTGGCAATGTCACGGCAATGGATCTGACAATCTCCGGCCGCGTCGTCGTGCGGCCCGGGGCCGCGCCGCCAACCCCCGTGCTGGTTGAAGCCAGCTGCGAAGGCGCCAGCGGCGGCCGCACGTACAGCGATAAGAAAGGCCGTTTCCAGCTGAATATTACACAGCGAGCCGGCATGGCCGAAGCCACCATCGATGGCGACAGCACCTTTGTCTGCAATCTACAGGCTTCACTGCCGGGTTATCACGTCGCGCACGCAGCCGTGACAACCACGGTAGAGCACCCGCTGCTCACTCTGTATTCGCTCACCTCCACGCAGGGCACAATGATCAGCCTCGCCGACCTCGACGCGCCCGCCAGCGCTCGGGCCGCTCGTGAGCGCGGAGCGGAAGCGCTGCGCAAACAGTACTGGACCGAGGCGCGTGCCGGCTTCGAGCGAGCGGTGCAGATCTACCCCGGATATGCCGGCGCATGGTACGATCTGGCGCTCGTGGCCGAGAGGCAGGGCAAGTATGCCGAAGCCCGCCAGGCCTGGACTCGGTGCCTCGACATCGACCCACGGTTCCTGATGCCGTACGCGCGCCTGGCGGAGTTGGCCGACGCAGGCGCCCATTGGCAGGAGATGGCCGCAATCACCGATCGCGCCCTTGCGCACGATCCCGTGGAGTCGCCCGTGCTCTACCTGTATCACGCCATCGCCCATTTCAATCTCGGCCACATGGATATCGCCCAGCAAAGCGCGCTCCGCGCCATCACGCTCGATACGCGGCGCCAGTTGCCGCGAGCCGAATACATCCTCGGCCGGGCCCTGGCTCACAAAAACGATTACCGCGGCGCCCGCGAGCACATGCAGCGCTATCTGGACCTGCTGCCTACCGCGCCGGATGCGGCGGTTGTTCGCGCCCAGATCGCCGAGGCCGAGAAGCAGGCCGGCTCATGACTATCCAGGTCCTCCTCATCATTCTGCTCCTGGGACCGCTCTCCGCCGCGGATTCATCTCTGAAGTTCCAAACGCCAGGCGGCTCCGCCTCCCACAGCCGCGGCTCCCGTCGCCAGAGCGATGGTAAATCGTTCTATCCCCAGGACCTCCTCGCCACCTTTATCGGCGTCGTGCGCACCAATAACGGCAAGCTGATCCGCATAGAAGACGTGGACAAGAAAATCCTGGAATTTCACGCCACACACAAGACCGAATATTACGATGGCGACCAGAAAATAAAAGCGTCAGAGATCAAGGCTGGCGAGCAGGTGTCCATCGACGCGAAGCAGTTCCCGGACGGCGAGCTCGAACCGGTCACCGTCAGCGTGGTCCGCGAAACGAAGAAGCCCTCCTCCGGTTCGGATACACTTTCAACGCCCTGATCCCTCCGGCAGAGCAAACGCCACCAGCGAGTCTCCCTGTGGGATCCCCGGAGCGTCGTGCCCGCCCGCCGCGATCACCACGTATTGCCTGCCGTTTTTCGCCACGTACGTCATCGGCATGGCGCGCGCCGTGGTGGGCAGAGCCCCGCTCCATAACTCCCGGCCCGTGTCGATATCGTAGGCGTGAAGCTTGTTGTCGAACGTGCCGGTGGCGAATACGAGTCCGCCCGCGGTCGTGATCAGGCCGCCGAGGTTCACCGATCCGGTCTCCTCGGCAGGGCCGCCCATCGCAGTCATCGACCCGAACGGGACCTCCCAGCGCACGTTGCCCGTGTTCACGTCGATCGCCGTCAGCGTGCCCCACGGCGGGCGCGTGCACGGCGATTTCGTCGGCGCGATAATAAGCGTGCGCGCCATTCCGTACGGCGCGCCCTGCTGCCGCGCGTATTCCAGCCGCAGCCGCGACGATTGCTCCCGGTCTTTGTTGAAGTCCGCCTGGGGAATCAGCCGCACCATCGCCGGAAGCCGGTTCGCCGGCACGATCAGCAGCCCGCGCTCCGGATCGTACGCCTCGCTGCCCCAGTGCATGCCGCCAACGTTTCCGGGCACGACGAGGGAGCCCTGCAGACTCGGAGGTGTGAAGATCCCGTCGTTGCGCAGTTTCGAAATCGTATCGCGGCACCACTTCAGGCTTTCCGCGTCCTTGCCCCAGATGTCATTCGGATCCAGTTTCTGCGGCGACAGCGGCTTCGGCAGCACCGGAAACGGCTGCGTGGGCGATGCGCCTTCGCCCGGCACATCGCTTTTCGGTACGGACCTTTCCTCCACTCCGAAGATCGGCTTACCGGTCTCGCGGTCCAGTATGAACAGGTTTGCCGTCTTGGAACCAACGGCCACGGCGGGTATCGTCTTATCGCCCCGCCGCACCTCGATCAGCACCGGCTGCGACGCGACATCGTAGTCCCAAAGATCGTGATGGACTGTCTGAAACGCCCATATCAACCTGCCCGTGCGCGAATCCAGGGCGACGATGCAGTTGGCGTACCGGTCCGGGCCCGGCCGCAGCCCGCCGTAATAGTCCGGGCTCGCGCTGCCCGTGGGAACGAACGCCAGATGCCGTCGCGGGTCCACGGAAATGATGGACCACGCATTGGCCGCCCCCGTCCGCGTCCCCGGCATCGGATCCCACGTCCACCGCAGCTTTCCGCTGCGAGCATCCCAGGCGCGCACCTCGCCACTGGCCATGTCAGTTCGTTGGTTGTCCGCAACGCCCGATCCGGTAATCAGCACATCGTCAATGACCGCGGGCGGCGACGTCTCCTCGTACTCCCAGTCGGTCGGCGGCGGTATGCGCAGACCGTTGCGCAGATTCACCTGCCCGTTGTCGCCGAAGTCCATCGCCGGTTTGCCGGTCGCGGCGTCGAGCGCGATGAGCCGAGCATCGATGGTGGCGATGTAAATCCGCCGTTGATGCGTCCCAGGGTCCACCCAGGTGGACACTCCGCGGTTGACGAAGTCGCCGAACCCGGCGTGCGTGTTCACCTTCGGATCGAAGGTCCACAGGGCCGTCCCGCGAATCGGATCGAGCGCGATCACGCGTCCGAATGCCGTGCTCAGGAAAAGCGTTCCGTCCACGAACAGCGGTGTGGTTTCGAAGCTCGACTGCCGCGAATGATCGGAGCCCGGAAACATATCGCTGGTGTGATATGTCCAGGCAAGCTTCAGCTGGGCCACGTTATCCCGATTGATCTGCCGCAGCGGAGAATGCCTCGTCCCGCCTCCGTCGTGACCATACGCAGGCCATGCATCCTGTGCGCAAAGCAGCCGCGCGACGATAAGCACCAACACAACTCTCATAACCCGCCCATCATCCCATCTCCGGGGTGCAGCCAATGGCCCGCATGGTCCGACTAAAATAACCGTGCTCGGTAGGCAGGCCTGCGATCTTGTCCCTACGGGTGGTACGGCGTCAAAAGGCCGGTACTGGCGCGAAGGGGCGTAGTTGCGGCCGCCCTGTCGGGCAAAGTCGCGGGTCGCGAGTCTTAGAAACGGCCGGAAAGCCGATGCTGACTGCGGATGCACAACAATTTCGTGAGTGCGTGATGAGCTGTGAGGACGTTGTCGCGCGGCTTTTCGAAGAGGCCCGCGATGACGTGTATCGGTACCTCGTGACCCTGGGCCTGCCCGCCGGCCAGGCGCAGGAAGCGACGCAGGAGGTCTTCCTGCGGCTGTACGCCACCATGAAGCGCGGCCGGCGCGTGGAGAATCCACGCGCGTGGGTGTTTCGCGTGGCTCACAATCATGGCCTGACGGTGCGCGGGCGCGAGGGCGCGATGCGGGCGATCGATCCCGAGGTACACCTCAATATTGCCGACAGAGGGGGCGGGCCGGAACGCGATCTGCTCGAATGGGAACGGCGGACCAGAATGGCGGCGGCTGTCGAGACGCTGTCGCCGCAGCAGCGGCAGTGCCTGCACCTGCGGTCGGAGGGATTCCGGTATCGCGAGATCGCAGCCATTCTCGGAATCAGCGATTCGAGTGTTGCGGAGTTTCTGAAGCGGGCCATCACGCGATTGAGGAAGGCCGTCGATGCTTAACCGGAGAGGTCATCCCGACCAGCGTGATTTGCTGCGGTATTACGACGGCGAGCTCTCCCCTCGCCGGGCCGAGACGGTGCGGTCGCATGTGGAAGCGTGCAGCGACTGTCGATCGCATCTGACGGAAACCGAGCGCAACCTCAATGCTTACTTGTGGTTTCGGCGGGAGGTCCTGGATGCGACCCCAGCGCCTCCCCTGCCCTGGATGGACCCATACAAGGAGTTCGAACGGGTTGGTACGCGCCAGGGGATGTTCGCCGCTCCGGGCCGGCATACGCGCTGGCTGCTGGGCGGCGCCGCAGCGGTTTGCGCGGCGGCGTTCATCCATACATTGCGCCCCGTGCCGCCCGCGCGCGAGGTGCATCCAACGGCGACTCCGAAAGTGTCCGTCAGGTCCGAACCAGCGCCGCCAACCACGACCGTGCCGCGCGCCCACGTGGCTCCTGTACGCCCCGTAACTGCTGACGACGAACTTCGAGTCATCGGCGCCTTGCACGAGATCGGCGCCGATCTTGGCGAGCCCGTGAAGGTGCTGCGCCGGCCCGACCAGATCGTGGTCAGCGCGATTGGGCTCGATCCGCCGCATGCCGCCCGCCTGCGATCCGCCTTGAGGGAAATGCCGGAAGTAATCGTGTATCTGAGTGCGGGGCCAGTGGCTGCGCGCCGCGCCGGCGCCGCGCGGGAGGTGGTCGGTTCGCCCGCGCCGCCCGCCATCGCACGGCAGTTCGCCACCCCCGAGGACTACGAGGCCTTCGTCGACGGCGTCCTCTCGCAAACCGATGCCATGATGGCGCGGGCGCACGCACTGCACGACCTGGAGGCGCGGTTCCCGCCGGAAGTGGTCAGCAGTATGAAACCCGAGTCGCAACGATTCCTTGCCCGCATCCGTCAGCAGCACATGTCCGCTCTCGCCAACGACGCAGCCATGATCGAGACCTCAGTGCGACCGCTGCTGCCCCAGGTCAGTGCTGCCGAACCTGCATCCGCCGGAAGCCTGTTCAGCGATTGCGCGAATGTGGACCGGCTCCTTGCGGCGGTTTTCGCGGGGGTCGACAATGCGCAGCCCGTGTCAGCGGAAGAGAACCTGGCGCGGGCTCTCGATCATCTCAAAACCGACCTGAAAAGAATGGACATGAACTGATCCGCATGCGAGCTGCGAGAATCGCGGCCTTGTTCGCGCTTTGCTGCGGCGCGGCGACGGCACAGGACGCCGCGCAGCTTGCGGGATTTGTGTGGGATGCCTCCGGCGCGCGCGTTCCCGGCGCCGCGATCAGCGTGGTCAGCGAAGAGACCGGGTTCCGGCGCGATACGCACTCGGATGGAGCCGGCGACTATCGCGTCGGCTATTTATTGCCCGGTCGCTACAAGCTAACGGTGCGCCGCCAGGGGTTCCGGACGCTGGTGCAATTCGGTGTCCCGCTGCACTCGGCGGAATCGGCCCGCGTCGACTTCCATCTCCAGATCGGCAGCATGGATGAGGTAGTAACTGTCTTCAGCGGTCCGCAGCTGCTGAATGCCGAAGACGCATCGGTCAGCACGCTGGTGGGACGGAGTTGGATCGAGAATCTGCCCTTGAACGGCCGCAGCATTCTGGGCCTGCTGGAGCTTGCTCCTGGCACGACCATCACGCCGGCCAGCATGGGCGAGGCGGGGCAGTTTTCAGTGAATGGCCAGCGGCCGAATACGAACTACTTCGCCGTGGACGGGATCAGCGCTAACTCAGGCGTGACCGGCGGCGGGCTGCCCGCCGAAATGCCGGGCGCTTCGCTCCCACAGATGACCGCGTTCGGGAGCCTGCACGACCTCGCCTCTGTCGAAGCTCTGGATGAGTTTCGGGTGCAGACCTCCACGCTCGCAGCCGATTCCGGGCGGACGCCCGGCGGGCAGGTGGAGCTCAGCACGCGCTCCGGATCCAACGAATTCCATGGCGCGCTGTTCGGCGCTTTTCGCAATGAGGCGCTGGACGCGAACAACTGGTTTGCCAACAGCCTGGGACAGAGCCGTCTGCCGCTGCGCTTCGCTGATTTCGGAGGCGATGTTGGCGGACCGCTCCGCCGCAACCGGATGTTTTTCTTTGCGTCCTACGAAGGGCTGCGGCTGCGCCAGCCGTATACCCTGCAAACGGCGGTCCCCTCGCTGGCGGCGCGCGCGGCGGCGCCCCCCGTGGTGCGGCCCATTCTCAACGCATTCCCGCAGCCAAACGGTCCGGACCTCGGCGGCGGCGCAGCCGAGTGGACTGCCCGCGGTTCGCGGCCATCGAGTTTCGACGGACTGAATCTCCGAATCGATCATGCACTCTCCAGGCGCGTTGCGTTGTTCTGCCGCTACAACGAAACACCATCGTCCACTGATTTCGGGGTTGCCGAGACGGATTCCATCCGCCTCAACGCCCGCCGGGGCGCCGTGGGCCTGAACGTCGCGGTGAGCGCCGCGCTCACCGATGAACTGCGCCTGGGCGTGACGAACACAACGGGCGACTCGGTGTGGCGCCTCGGGACACAGCCGCAGTTGAATGGCTGCTATACCGACGCGCCGCTGCTCGGCCCAGGCGGCGATTGCATCGCATTCTTTCGTCTCGCCGCGAGCGGCATCGATCAACTGATTGCGGGAGCGAACGCGCAGAACACGCAGCGCCAATGGAATCTCGCCGACTCGCTGGAGCTACGCCACGGCTCCCACGATCTGCGCGCCGGTCTCGATTACCGCCGGCTGTCGCTGCGCCGGCATGGTCCGGGGACGAGCGTTAGCCTGACCGCGCCGAACATCCCCGCGCTGCTCAACGCAGACTTTGCGGTGACGGTCTCGCGCACGCTGGAAGACTCCACGGCCATCGATCAGCTTTCCCTCTTCGCCGAGGATGCATGGCATGCGACGACGCGCCTGACACTGTCGTACGGGCTGCGGTGGGAACTGGCTCCACCACCCTACGCCCCGATCCCTGGCGCTGGTCGCGTTCCGATCTGGCCCATGCGCTACACCGGCTTTGCGCCACGTGTTGGCGGCGCCTATCGGCTGACCGCCAACGGCCGCACGATTGTACGCGCGGGCGCGGGCCGTTTCTACAACCCCGATTTCGGCGCGGCGACCGATGGCATTAACGGCGCGCCTTTTAACATCTGGCAGTACAACGGCGGGGGCGCCTCGGGGACCAGCGGCATCCCCGTTACCCGGGTCGTCTATGCGTTCGATCGCGGCCTGCGCGTCCCGCAATCGTGGGAGTGGAACGTGACCCTCGAACGCGGTCTCAGCGCTAACGATGCACTCTCGGTGGGTTACGTCGGGGCTGCGGATAATGACTTACTGCGCCGCGAAACCGGGCCGGTGGGAACCACGGGGGCGCGGACGATTTCGGCGACAAGCCACGGCTGGTCCGATTACCGTGCGCTTCAGGCGCAGTATCGGAGGCGCATGGCGCGCGGGATTCAGACGCTGGCTTCGTATACCTGGTCGCATTCCATCGACAACGGCTCTTCCGATGCGGCGGTGTTCTGGAGACCTTCAATTCCGTTCACCATGCAGGACACAGGGTCGTCCGATTTTGACGTGCGCCATTCTCTTACAGCCGCGCTGTCCGCGGCGCCTGCGCGCGGCTGGTCCATGGACGCGGTCTTCCGTGCGCGCACCGGATTTCCCGTCGATGTACTCGACGGTGAAACCGCGTTCGGGCTGGGGTTCGACAATATCTTTCGTCCCGATCTCGCACCAGGTGTCCCGATCTGGATCGCGGACGCGATCGCGCCGGGCGGCAAACGCCTGAACCCCGCCGCATTCGTGGTGCGCAACAACGTGCAGGGCGATCTTGGCCGCAACGCCGTTCGCGGCTTTGGCATGACGCAGCTCGATCTCGCTTTGCACAAGGCGTTCCTCCTCCGCGAAAACCGCGCGCTGGAACTGCGCGCCGAAGCATTCAACGCGCTCAACCAGCCTGCGTTCGCGGACCCCGTGCGTTTTCTGGTGAGCCCGTTTTTTGGGCGCTCCCCTTCGATGCTGAATCTGATGCTGGGAAGCGGATCCCCCGGGAGTGGCCTCGCGCCCGCTTTTCAAATTGGCGGACCTCGTTCGCTGCAACTCGTCGCGCGGTTTTCGTTCTGATTGTTGTCGGGAGAAATCGCGGCGCGCGGGTCTTAGGATCAGGAGTTCTGATATGCGATTCGCAGTGTTGCTTTTGCTGGCGTGGACTGCGGTGGCGCAGAACGTCGTTACCGGCGCCGGATATGTCGACCCGGTCCCGATCAACATCGCCCCGGGCCAGGTCCTGACCATCTTCGTTCAGGGGGTCGGGAGCAGCCTGACGGGTCCCGTGGTCGCGCCACCAGGCAAGCTGCCCATAACGCTTGGGGGCATCAGCGTAACCGTGGAGCAGGGCAACGATTATTCCGCGCCGATTATGCAGGTCCGGCCGGTCTCGACATGCGGGAATTGCGGGGCGCTTACCGCCATTACCATCCAGATTCCATATGAGGTTCGGCCTGCCTGTCTGCCGAATATCGTCTGCCCGGTGGACTCGTCCGCAATTGTGATCACCCGCCTCAGAGTCAGCGAGAACGGAAGACCCGGGTCGTTCGTCGTGCTCAATATCCAGCAGGATCGCGTTCACATCCTGACCGGATGCGACAACGTCCTGGCGCAGAACACGGGGAATCCTGCGTTGCCATGTCAGCCGCTGGTAACGCACGCCGATGGCTCGCTGGTTACGGCCAGTCGCCCGGCGCAACCGGGTGAGCCGCTGACGGCCTATGCTGTGGGACTGGGCGCTACCACGCCCGCAGTCCCAACGGGCGAACCGGCAACGGGCGTGGCGCGTGCGACGGAAACGTTCACACTGAACTTCAACTATCGCGAGAATGCAGGGCCGACGCGAGCCCCGCGGCCGGTAGGCAGCCCACCTACGGATCCAAAGCCGCTCTATGCGGGTCTGACCCCGGGATACGCAGGTCTGTATCAGGTCAACTTTGTCGTGCCCGAGCCCCCGTCACTGAGAATCGTACCAGGCTGCGTGGACCCGAACACCGCCAAACCCGGCGACATCCTCGTGCAATCGAACCTGACGGTGAGCGTCATCGGCGATACTTCATTCGATGGCGCCGGCATCTGCGTCGCCGTCCCCGCGCCATGAGAGGTCAGACCTCCTCCGGCCAGCGATGCTTCGGATAACGCCGGCTCAGCTCTCTGCGCACCTGTGGGTACAGGCGTTCCCAAAACCCCGCCAGATCCGTGGTGGTCTGTACCGGGCGCTGATTCGGTGCGAGGAGATGGATAACGAGCGGCACGGCGCCGCGGGCGATGCGCGGCGATTCGCGCATCCCGAAGAAGTCCTGCAGGCGTGACGCGATCCATGGTGGACGGCCGTGTTCGTAGTGCACGCCCACAGTGCGACCGCCGGGCAGCTTCACACGTTCCGGCGCCACCTCGTCAAGGGAACCGGCGGCTCTCGCCAGCAGACTGAGGATGACCGGGCCGGCTTGCCTCAGTTCGGCGAA
>DASRCB010000058.1:0-2472 GCA_035653295.1 Bryobacteraceae bacterium | reverse complement strand
TGCCCACGCAGCAATCTACGAGCGCGTCGAGGAATTTAACGCGAAGACCTTAGCGTTCCTGGGCCGACACGCGAAGGGCTCCGCCGCATCGTCCGGCGGGGCATGAACGCGAACAATCATCGCGACCGAGGCTTCTTGGTTTTCCTGCCGAAATGATCTATGCGTCGAACGCGGCTACTTCAGTCCTTCCACAAGATACAAATCGGCGAGATTGCGGTGGTATCCGTACACGTAGGTTTGACCGTCGGGCGTGATGAGCACGGGCCCGATGGTTTCAACGCCGGCAGGATCGGTGGGCAGCAATTCTTTCCAGAGCGTGCGCTGGCCAGTGCCTAAGTTCAGTTTGTAAACCTTCGCGGGCACCTGGCCGGGCTTGTAGATATACAGAATAGTGCCGGTCGTATCGAAGGTGATCGGCTCCTCGCCGGCTTGCAAGCCAGTGATTTGCTTTGTCTCTGCCCCCGCGACCAGAGGATACAAATAGCCCTTTTGATCAGGCCCCAGGGCGGCAACCCATCGGCTGTCCGGGGAAAGCGCAAAATTCGTACCAATGCCCTCCGGCGAGACCGGCCGGGGCGTGCCGCCATTGACGGGTTGCACGTACAAGCGGACGCCCTTGCCGGCTTCGTTTCCGGAGAAGACGAAGTCATTGCCGCTGGGCAGCCAACGCGCCCAGACATGATTGATCTGGTCGTTGGTCAGGGTGCGCGGTTCTCCCGCCCCGGTCGGAGCCAGGAAGAATTGGGCGGGTGAACCTTGCGGCTGCCCGATCGCCCACTTGCCGTCGGGTGAAAGTGCAATGGCCGTTCCATCACCGAGCCGTACCGCGGGAGAACCATTGGTGTCGCGGATATAAAGTGCGTAGACCCATCCTGCGCTACGAGTGGCGCCATAGCGTAACCCGCCGCCTTCGCCTTCTTCGTCGAACAGCAACGTCTTGCCGTCACTTGAAAGACTTGCTGGATATGTGTAGTCGAGCCACGAGAGATCGCGCTGGCCGCTACTTGTCCCCGGAGCCGATCCGACGACCTCGCGCCGCCAACTCGCACGGTTGAGCAGGAGGCGGCCGTCACTCGAGATATCGAGCAACATGAGTGTGCCGGGCATACGTGCCACCAGGCGCTCATGGCCGGCAATGGTTACTGCGTAGAGCGCGCGATCGATGCCCACCTTGGTGGCGGTGAACCAGATCTCATCACCGCGTGGCGACCAGGCCAGCCCCTGCGCCGTGTAGAAGTCGCTAGACAGCGTCTTCTTCTTGCCAGTGAGATCGACGACAGCCACCGAACCGCCGTCATCCCCGCGGATCGGGTGATCGATAAAAGCGATCATGTCTCCCTTGGGAGAAACACGCGGGTGGCTGATCCATCCGCCCGTCGAGTACAGCACCTTGCCCATGGGATATTCGAGGCGGTTCTGCCCGGTGACATCCCGGACGACGAGCAGGTCGTTGCCATCAGGAGACCAGTCGGCGCACTGCACATTCTCGAGCAGCTCACGGGGAGCACCGCCCGCGACCGGAGCGCGAGCGAGCGTGCCGACCTTCACCCAGGTGTCAATGGGATGGCTGTTCAGAAGAACGGCCATCTCGCCGCGCGAAGAAACGGAGAGCAGCTCGGTCTGGCCAAGGCCCAAGGAGCGGGATTCGGGTGCTTCCGGGTGTGCCGCGAACACCTCCAAAGGATTTCCCTGCCACGCGGCGCTGTAGATGATGGTCTGCCCGTCGGGAGCGAAACGCGCCGAGCGAATGCCGCCGCGCCGGAACGTGATCTGGTGATACACCGGAGGGGCAGGCAGCTCCTGTTTGAACAGGGACTTGCCGGCGAACAGTCCAACGGCGGCTGCGACCAGCACCGCGAGAATCGCGAACACCGGAAATGTTTTGGCACGCGGACGCCCGGGAGCCTGGCTTTCCTGGGCAACCGCAATCGGTTGTGACCCCGAGATCCGCCGGCTGGATTCCAGATCGCGCTTCATGCGCTTCAGGTCCGAGCGCATCTCGGCGGCGGATTGATATCGCAGATCGCGATCCTTCTCCAACGCCTTGTTCACCAGCTCCTCGAATTTTGTCGGAAGTTCGGAGTTGCTGATAGGAGCGACCGGAGCGCGGTTGAGAATCGCATCGAAGATCACGCCTGAGGTTGTTCCCGGAAATGCGTGGCGCCCGGTCGCCATCTCGTACAAAACGACACCGAAAGAGAAGAGGTCGGTGCGGGGATCGAGTTCTTCGCCGCGCACCTGCTCCGGCGACATGTAGGCAACGGTTCCCATGGCCGTGCCGGGGCTGGTGAGTTCCACCTCGGTGTACTGCGTCGGCAGGCCAGACGAACTGGTAGCGCCGGCGTCGCGCCGGCGGGTCAGCTTGGCGAGGCCGAAATCCAGGACTTTGGCCTGACCGCGAGCGGTGATGAAGATGTTGGCCGGCTTGATGTCGCGATGCACGATCCCGGCGGTGTGCGCTGCATCGAGAGC
>DASRCB010000057.1:0-4936 GCA_035653295.1 Bryobacteraceae bacterium | reverse complement strand
TCAATTCCGCTCTTACCATCACGCGCCAGGGAGAAGAACCGAGCCATGCGGTCCTCGCTGGCGCTGTAGCCTCTCGGCGCGGCGAAGTAGCCTGCATCCTCCGCATGTTCAGAGCCTGGCATGCGTTCCGTGAGACTGTGCGCGCGAAAGAGTTCTCGTGCGCTCACACCGCAGTCTGCCCACTCACCCGCCGCCCGGCCCCTGCGAAGGGCGATGCCTTTCGCAAGCGTCATCGTTCCCTCGGTCCCGATGAACCGGAGAGCGCGTTTGTCGTTTCCTGCCTGAACGAATCTCGCTGAAAGAACCGCTGCGAAGCTGTCGTGCCCGCCCGCCGCGGGATAATCGTAAATCGCAGTTATACTATCGGGCACGTCGCGGCCGTCGTTCCAGAAACGCAGGCTGCCGGCGGCCTCAACCCGCTCGGGACTAAGTGCTCCAGTGATGATTTGAATGCTGGAGAGGAAGTCGACAAACACCTCGCCTGCTGCGCCGTTGCCGTAGTCCCGGTAGTTGCGCCATCCAAACAGCCGAGCCGGATCGAACGAGCGCTTCGGGGCATTGCCCAGAAACCGATGCCAGTTCACATCTCCGGCGCCGACGTTCTCCGTTCGAGTCTGCTCCTGTACCGCTCGCGCAAGGTCGCGGTCGCAGCTTGCTTCCACTCGCACCAGCTGTCCGATTAACCCCTGGCGCAGCATCTCGCGCGCTTTTGCAAGGAGAACCGGCGCAGGCCGTTCATTACCGATCTGCATCGTGCGCCCGGTTTCACGGTGGCGCGCGATGATGGCGCCCGCGTCCGCGATACCGTGCAGAGCCGGCGACTCGCAATAGACGGACTTGCCGGCCGCAAGAGCCTCGGTGACGATCCTGTGGCGCCAATGATCAGGAGTGGCCACGATCACTGCGTCAACGCCGGGTTCGACGAGCAGACTCTCGTAATCGCCCGTAATCCGCAGATCGTTGCCCCACAGGTCCCTTGCTCTTGCGAGCCGAATCCGATTGGGATCCGCAACGGCGACGAGATGGACGCCGGGTACACGCAAAGCATCGTTGGCGTCGCGGATGCCTTGTGCGCCAGCCCCGATCAAGGCCACGTTAACGGCGTTGTTCTTCGATTTGGCCGCCTGTCGCTGACTCTGAGCCGAGAGGCCAGTAGTCAGCGCGGCGTTCAGAAAATGACGTCTGGTCGTTTCCCGATTCTAGCGTGCACGAGAGTCTCTGTCAATCAGAGATAACCCTTGCTCGTACCACCGGTTGGCGCTACTTACGGACTCCAATCGGCTGGCTTACCATGGGGTCGGCTCGCTACGGCGCCCAGGAGCCTTTCTGCACAAAACCGCTGCTTTGACCGCTGAATCCCGTCGCGTACAGGTACACCTTGTGTGACCCGGAGAACGAGCCGCTGAACGTGACCGCCACGTTCAGGGTCAGGTTATTCCCGGAGATGCTGAACGAGCTCCCCGCTCCGTTCAGCGTGCACTGGCTGTTCGATACCGTCCCCGCTCCTCCTGGCACAAGTGCGGGCGACAGCAGAGCCGATCCCGCATCGCTGCGCAGGTACAGAAGATTCGTCTTCGGGTAATAGCTCACATAGCAGGCGTTGGATCCCGTAAGCGCAGTGTTTACCAGGAACTGCACCTGACTCAGGTCACTTGCGCCGTTCGGGTCTGAGTATACGGCCGTGAACGTCACGCTCGACCCCGATGCGTTACTCGGAGTCAGCGACACCACGGACGGCGGACCCACTCCGGCCGATGGCGTCCACGAGCCCTTCTGGACAAAACCGCTGTTCTGACCGCTAAAGCCCGTCGCGTACAAATATACGTTCTGTGCGCCCACAACGGAGCTGCTGAAACTCAAGGCTACCTTCAGGGTCACGTTGTTTCCGGAAACACTGAACGAGCTTCCGGCGCCGTTGAGCGTGCATTGGCTGTTGGACACTGTCCCCGATCCTGGAGTCAGCGCCGGCGACAGGAGGCTCGTTCCCGCGTCGTTGCGCAGGTACAGGCGATTGGTCTGCGGATAATAACTGAGGTAGCACGCGTTCGCAGCCGACACCCCCGTATTCACGAGTAGCTGCAGCTGATTGAGGTCAGCTACCCCGTTCGGATCCGAGTATACGGCCGTGAACGTCACGCTTGTGCCGGAGCCGGAATTCGGACTCACCGACACCACTGTCGGGGGGCCCGCTCCCGCCGATGGCGTCCAGGAGCCCTTCTGGATGAAGCCGCTGTTCTGGCCGCTGAACCCGCTTGCATACAGGTACACGTTGTGTGCGCCCACAAAGGAGTTGCTGAAGGTCAACGACACGTTTAGCGTCAGGTTATTGCCCGATACACCGGCCGAGCTTCCGGCTGCATTGAGCGTACATTGACTGTTGGAGACCGTCCCCGATCCCGGCGTAAGCGCCGGCGACAGGAGGGCCGTTCCCGCGTCATTGCGCAGGTAAAGGAGATTGGTCTGAGGATAATAAGTGAGATAGCACGCGTTCGCAGCCGCGACTCCCGTGTTCACCAGCAGCTGCACCTGACTCAGGTCGGCGATCCCGTTCGGATCCGAATATACAGCCGTAAATGTCGCAGACGACCCGGAGCCGGAACTGGGGCTCAGCGATACGACCGTGGGTGGACCGGACGTCGGTGATGGCGTCCACGTTCCCTTCTGAATAAAGCCGGTATTGCCCCCGGACCCGAGTGCGTATAGATATACGTTCCGCACACCGTTGAATGAGCTGGCGAATGTGATCGCCGCATTCACAGTAATGTTGTTGCCGGAGACGTTCACGGAACTGCCGGCCCCATTGAGCGTGCACTGGCTGTTGGAGACTGTACCCGCGCCGGGGGTTAGGCCGGGCGACAGAAGAGCCGTCCCTGCGTCGCTGCGGAGGTACAGGCGATTCGTCTGCCGATAGTAACTGAGGTAGCAGGCATTGCCCGCCGTCACGGAGCTGTTGACCAGCAACTGGACCTGCGACAGATCGGCAATGCCGTTCGGGTCTGAATAGACGGCTGAGAACGTAACGCTCGTCCCCGATCCCGAGCTCGGCGTAAGAGATATGACCACGGGTGGCGCCGCGGCGTTCACTGCCGCCACGACATTGCCACTGCTGGCGGTGAGCAGCGAATCCGATGGATACGCAGCTGTAATCGTATGGTTGCCGGCGCTAAGCGCAGCAGTGCTGAACGACGCCACCCCGCTGCTGCTTACGGGGACCTGCGCGAGCACATTGCTTCCCTCACTGAATGTAAGAACTTCCTCAGGAGGCGATCCGGCAGGCGCCGGCGTCACCGTCGCGGTAAACGTGACCGACTGTCCGGGCGCGGCGGGGTTCGGCGCTGCGGCAACCTGTGTCGTGGAAGCGCTGGAGTGTATATTCTGCGCCATCATCGCGCTTCCCGCGCTAAAGCCATTGCCGCCGCTGTACACAGCCGTGATGAAATGGCTCCCGGCGGGAAGGCTGGAGGTCGTAAACGTCGCGACTCCGCCGCTCAGCACAACATTGGAAGCGAGAGTTGTGGTGTTCGGCGTCACGCCCGTAAACGCTGTGTCCTGAAACGTGACCGTCCCGGTTGGTGTCTTTTGCGAGGGGCCCGTGTTCGTCACCGTCGCCGTGAACGTGAGTGACTGCCCGGCTACGGTCGTGCGAACATCCGGACTGTTCGATGTAACCGAGATCCCCACGCCAGGCACGTTGCCGAGCGCGTAAAGGTTGCCTCCGTTCAGCGCGTAAATCGTCCCATCAGGACCGATAACCGTTGGCACGTACGGCTCGCCAACGCCGGAGCCGATCTGGATCATCTCGGATAACGAGTTCGTGTCCAGATTCCAGCGATATACGTGGCCGTCTTCGCTGGGAGTGAAGATACTGTGCGTTGCCGGATTGACAGCGGGCGAATTGATACACCACTCGCGCACGGCGTTCGGAACGCCGGGATTCTCCGAATCGGGCGTCACTCCGATCACCGTCATCAACTCGCGCATCTCCATCAGATTGTTCGCCGTGGGATGCGGGTCGATTTGCGTCGAGTTCGGATCCAGCAATGCGATCCGGTCTACTCCGTTGCCGTCTGCGTCATTGGCGTAATTGTTGTACTTGGAAAAGATGAGGTATGGAGAGTTCCCCGTGTACGCGGTCACCATCGACGCCGGCACCACCGCAGCGGTGAAATCCCAGCCAAAGGCTCCGGGCGTCTTCTGCACGGAGAGATCGCTGCTGAAACGCAGCATGAATCCGCGAGAGCCGTTGTCGGGATTCGAGAAGATGCCGAAATAGACGTCGTTGTCCGGCGCGACCATGGGGGAAGCGGTGCTGTCGTCGAGAATGCCCCCGCCGTTACCGTTGCGCGGGTCCCTGAGGAACACTTTGTATTTCGTCGCCAGTGTCGCGCTGTCCAGACCGAGGAGATAACCGTAATACTCCGTGGTTCCGGATTTCGCGACCACATACAGCGTCGACTGGTCGTTGCTGAGCGCAGGCGCGGAGTTATGCGAATCGCGGCTGATCTGGCCGTCTCCGGTTGCTGTTCCCGCCAGCACGTAGACGCCATTCCCGGCGGAGTCGATTCGCGCAAAGCCGCTCTGCGACGTGCTCAGGGGCGCCGGCGCGGTTCCCTGCACTCGAAATCCGAAGAAGATGTTCCCGCTGCTGTCGGCCGAGATCGGTGTGTCGATGAACACCGTGCTGGTGAAGCCCGAAGCGTTGGAATTAAAGCTCGCAACACCGTAGAACGCCAGCCGGACCGGTGCGCTGTGCGCGGATGAGTCCGGGTTGTCGATGTAATACACGGTTCCGCCCGCCCCGGGATAGTAGAGCCGGGTACCCGTCCCGGTGTTCACCAGCACTGGCTGGTAAACCGGGAACCAGTTGTAATTCGGAAGCACATAATCGGTGCTGAGGGTGTACAGCAGACCGCCGGTGCTGCCGTTAAACGCACTT
>DASRCB010000056.1:0-25485 GCA_035653295.1 Bryobacteraceae bacterium | reverse complement strand
TGTGGTGCGAGCCTTTGGCTTGCACCGACTACCACTTGACCCCGCCACCCGCAATCTGACATACTTCCATCGACAGACGATGGGAGCACTTCCCGCCATCGCACGCTTTGCCCGCAGGCTCCGGTCCCACTTCGAGCGGAGACGCTTCCGCCGTGAGCTCGCCGAAGAACTCGAAACGCATCGCGCGCTCAAGCTGCGCCAGCACACCGACGCCGGCCTCTCGCCGCACGACGCGGCAGCCCAAACCCGGCGCGACATGGGCAACACCATCCTCGCCGCCGAGCAGAGCGCCGACATCCGCGGCTTCCTTCCCCTGGATCACCTCATGCACGACGTCCGCCATTCCTTCCGCCTCCTGAAAAAGAACTTCGGCTTCAGCGCCGTCGCCATCCTTTCTCTGGCCCTCGCCATCGGCGGCAACACCGCCGTCTTCAGCATGGTCAACGCGTTGCTCATAAGGCCCCTGCCCTTCGCCGAGCCACAGCGGCTGGTGCGCATCACCGAATTCTTTCCCGCCGCGCTGCTGGTCTGGTTCCGGCAGCAGTCGCGCACTATGGACATCGCCTCCGTCAGCCCTGGCGTCGATCTCAACGTGACCGGCAACGGTCCGGCATTCCATATCACCGCCAGCCCGGTGTCCGCCAACCTGTTCTCCGTGCTCGGCGCCCCCGTCGCCATCGGCCGCGCGTTCGACGCCCATGAGGACCAGCCCGCCCGCGACCGCGTCGTCATCCTCAGCCATCAGCTCTGGACCCAGCGCTTCAACGCCGACCCCGGCGTCATCGGTCAGACGATCACCATCAATGGCATCGCCCGCCGAATCGTCGGCGTCATGCCCGCCGGCTTTGCCTTTCCGTCGGCGCGCGTACAGCTCTGGTTTCCAACGGTGATCGACCCGCGCAACCAGGTGAAATACTGGGCCGGCGATTTCACCCCGCTGATCGCACGCCTGCGTCCCGGCGCGACCACGGCCCAGGCGCGCGGCGAAATCAGATCGCTCGCCGCCGGCGTCTGGCACATGTTCCCGTGGATCATGCCCCGCAACTGGAACGCGAACGCCACCGTCATTCCGCTGCAGAATGATCTGGCTGGCGACGCGCGCAGCCGCCTTCTCATGCTGCTGTGCACCGTCGGCGCCGTCCTCGTCATCGCCTGCGCCAATGTCGCCGGCCTCCTCACCGCGCGCGGTGAAGCTCGTCGAAGGGAACTGGCCATGCGTGCCGCCCTGGGGGCGGGCAGGTTCCGCATCGTGCGCCAGCTCCTGACCGAAAGCGTCGTGCTCGCCTCCGCGGCCGGCCTCCTCGGACTCGCGCTCGGCGCGTCCGCGATCCGCCTGTTCGCCAGCGTGATCTCGTCCGACATCCCCGGCGCATCGCGCATCGGCATCGACTGGAACGTCGCCGCCTTCACCGCGGCGCTCGCCGTGCTCGCCGGCATCTCCTTCGGAATCGCTCCTGCCCTGAGCGCCTCGCGACTGAACCTGCTCGAGTCGGTCCGCACCGGCGGCCAGCGCTCGACTGCCGCCGGCTCCGTCGCCTTTCGAAGCTGGCTCATTGCCGGCGAAGTGGGCCTCACGCTGATGCTGGTCATTGCCGCCGGACTTCTCGTCCGCAGTCTCTACGCGCTCGCGAACGTCAATCCTGGCTTCAACTCACAACACGTGCTCACCTTGCGAATCAGCCCCGATTCGGCATTCTGTAAGCAGCCCTCGGCGTGCATTGCGTTCTACGATCGCCTGCTGAACGAGGCGCGCGCCGAACCAGGCGTGATCGACGCCGCGATGGCCAACACCGTCCCGTTCGATGGCTCCGCGCCTGACCTGCCGGTCGATGTCGAAGATCACCCGAAGACCCCGGATTTCCCTTCGCCGATGTTCTGGAGCGGCGCGATTACGCCCGGCTACCTCCGCCTGATGGGCATTCCGCTGCTCACCGGCCGCGCATTCAATGCTTCCGACACACGCGAATCGGAGCCGGTAATCCTCATCTCCGCGGCAACCGCGCGCCGCTTCTGGCCGGGTCAAAACGCCGTCGGCAAGCACATCAGGTCCGCGGCCGAGGCGCGCTGGCGAACCGTCATCGGCGTAGTGGCCGATGTCCGCCAATTCAACCTGAACAACCGCGCCCCGGGCGGCATTACCGGCGCCATGTACATGCCTTACTCGCAGGCCATTGACGGCGATAACCGCATCCCGGCAGCCATGAACCTCATCGTCAAAAGCGCCGGAGCCGCTTCGCAGGTCGGCGACCAGCTCCGCCGCGCTGCGGTCTCGCTCGATCCGAACATTCCTGTAAGCGGCGCGCAATCGCTCGATTCGCTCCTGGGCGATTCCGTAGCGCACTTCCGCTCCACTACCTGGCTCTTCCTCAGTTTCGCGGGCGTCGCGCTGATACTCGCCACCATCGGGATTTACGGCCTGGTATCGTATTCCGTCACGCAGCGCGCCGGCGAGATCGGCCTGCGCATGGCCCTCGGCGCCACCGCCGGGGGCATCCTGCGCATGATTCTCGTTCGAAGCCTGAAAGTCACTCTGCTCGGACTTGCCGTCGGCCTGATCGGAGCCCTGGTCACCGTCCGCGCGCTCTCGTCATTGCTTTATGACGTCGCGCCCACCGACCCACTCGTTTACGCGCTGGTCTCGGTCTTCCTGCTGGCAGTGAGCGCCACCGCCAGCCTCATCCCGGCATGGCGCGCCTCGCGCATCGACCCCATCCGCATCCTTCGCGCCGAATAGCTCCCAACCCCCGCGCAATATCTCTTGACGGACTATAGTTTGTAAAGCTATATTTGTCTGAGCTATAGATTCAGTCGTTATATCGAGAGGATCCTCCGAATGTCCGACGCACCAGCCCCTCTGACCACCGCAACGTTCCACGTCCTGCTGTCGCTGGCCGATGGCGACAAGCACGGCTACGCCATCCTGCGCGATGTGGCCGAGCAGACCGGCGGTGAGGTCCGCCTCGGAGCCGGCGCGCTCTACGCCATGATCAAGCGCCTGCTCATCGACGGCTACATCACTGAGGTTCGCCACCGCCCTCCCGCCGAACAGGACGACCCGCGCCGCCGATACTACCGCCTCACCGCCGCGGGCCGTGAAGCCGCCGTGGCAGAGACCGCTCGCATGGAAAAAACGCTCTCCCGCGCGCGCCGCGCCATGAAGGCATTCCGCACCACATAAGGAGCCGCCGATGTCCGAAGTCCAGGGAACCCGATCCGACCGAATCTATCGCGCCATCCTGCGCGTGCTCCCCTTCGATTTCCGCAGCGAGTTCGGCGATGAAATGGAGGAGGTCTTCCGCCAGCAGCGCGCCGACACGCGCCCGGAAAGCGGCATCGCCGCGCTCGCCCGCATGTGGTTCGCCGGAATTGCGGATGTCTTCCGCATGGCCCCGCGCGAGCATCTCAGCGTTCTGGCCACCGATATCCGTTTCGCCGCGCGCATGATGCGCCGCAATCTCGCCTACACCGTCGGAGCCATCCTCATCCTCGGCCTCGGCATCGGCGTCAACACCTCCATCTTCAGCGTCGTCAACTCCGTCCTGCTGAAGCCGCTCCCCTTCGTTCAGGGCGACCGCCTCGTCGTGCTGCGCCAAAGCGCGCCCAAAGCCGCCGTGGGCGACCTCGCCTTCTCGGTGCGCGAAATCGACGACTTCCGCCAGCGCAATCATTCCCTCAGCCAGCTCGCCGAGTACCACAGCATGGTCTTCACCCTTTTCGGTGGGAGCGAGGCTCGCCGTGTCCGCGCCGGCGTCGTTTCCGCGGATTTCTTCAGCCTCTTCGGCGTTCATCCACTCATGGGCCGCACCTTCCGCAGCGACGACGATCGGCCCGGCGCTCCTGCCGTGCTGGTGCTCAGCTACGAATTCTGGAAGCAGCACACCGCCGGTGATCCCAACATCATTGGCCGCGTGTGGCGCATGAACGACCGCCCGCACACCGTTGTCGGCGTCCTGCCACCCTTCCCCCAGTACCCCAACGAAAACGACGTGTACATGCCCACCTCCGCGTGCCCCTATCGATCTTCGCCGGCCATGATTGACAATCGTGACGCGCGCATGATGAGCGTTTTCGCCCGGCTGAAGGACGGCGCTACACTGACCCGCTGCCACACCGACGTGGCCGGCATCGCCAACCAGCTCGGGCGCGAGTATCCGAAGTCCTATCCCGCCGGCGTCGGTTACCGCGCCGACGCGTTCTCGCTGCGCGACCAGCTCACCACCCGGGCGCGCCCCCTGCTGCTCCTGCTTCTCGGCGCCGCCGCGTTCGTCCTGCTCATCGCCTGCGCCAACGTCGCCAACCTGATCCTCGCCCGCATGGCGCGCCGCGAACAGGAACTCCTGGTGCGCACGGCCATCGGCGCCGGCGCCGGGCGCGTGCTGCGGCAGTTGCTCACCGAGAGCCTGATGATGGCCCTGGCCGCCGCTGCGCTCGGCGTGCTGATGGCCGCCGGCAGCCTCCGCCTGCTCACTCAGTTTGCGACTCCGCTCACGCCTCGCGCGCGAGAGATCGGCATCGATGGCTGGGTGCTCGGCTTCGCCATTCTCTGCGCCACCGCCACCACCGTCATCTTCGGGTCAGCCGCCGCCCTCTGGTCGCGTCACGAAGTCGCCTCCGGGCTGAAGCGCAACAGCAATCGCGAAACCGGCCGCAGCTTTGCCCGTAACGCGCTCATCGCCGCCCAGGTCGCCTTCTCCACCGTGCTGCTGATCGGCGCCGGTCTCATGGTGCACAGCTTTATCCGGCTGCAAAGCGTGGATCCAGGCTACGTCGCGCAGCGTGTCGTGGTCGCCGATTTTGACCTGAACTGGTCCCGCTACGGCGGCCATCCCCAGCAGGCGCTCTCTTTCGCCGATCGCCTCCTCGCCCGTCTGCGAGCCGAACCCGGCGTACTCTCGGCCGCGGTCTCCTCCAGCTTCCCGCTCGACCCCGACTCATCGCTCGGCGGCGGCTGGACCAGCCGCTTTGAGATCGAGGGCGAAAGCCGCAGCGCGGCCGAATCGGCCCCCATCAATGACATGCGCGCCGCCACGCCCGATTACTTCCGCAGCCTCGGTATTCCTTTGCTCGAGGGCCGCCCGTTCACCGATTCCGATAAAGCCGACAGCCTGCCGGTGGCCATTGTCAGCCATTCGCTCGCCCGCCGCCGCTGGGGCGCCGCCGATCCGATCGGCCGCCGCGTGTCCTTCGACAATGGCAAAACGTGGATCACCGTTGTGGGCGTCGTCGGCGACGTGAAGGAGCGCGGGCCGGCGCAGAACCCATCCGATCAGTTCTACCGGCCTCTGACTCAGGCCACCGCCCTCGGCGCGGTCGTGGTTCGAACCGCCGCCGATCCGCAGACCACCGCGTCGCAGATCCGCCGCGCCATCGTCGACCTCGATCCGGAGACCGCCATTCCATACATGCAGACCCTCGAGCAGGCGCGGCAGGAGTCGGTCTCCGAACCGCGCAACACCGTGCGCCTGGTCGGCGGCTTCGCCGTGCTTGCCTTTATCATCGCCATCGCCGGAGTCGCTTACATGCTGGCCCTCTGGGTTCGGCAGCGCACCCGCGAAATCGGCATCCGCATCGCTGTGGGAGCGAAGCCGCGCGACATCGTTGGTATCGTCATGCGCGAAGGCATGACCCTGGTGCTGATCGGCCTGCTCGCCGGCGCGGCTGGCTCCCTCGCCCTGACCCGCTTCCTGAAGGCGCTCCTGTTCGAGGTGACCCCGACCGACGCGCCCACCTACCTTGCCGCCGCAGCCATGCTCTTATGCGCCGGCATCGCGGCCTGCTGGATCCCCGGCCGCCGCGCCGCGCTCATCGACCCGCAGGTCGCCCTGCGCAGCGAATGAGGGTCCACGCCGCGCTCACCGGGCCAGCTTATAAACCTCGCTGCCCGCCAGCAGGAACGTCCCCGTCACATACTCGTGCGTGTCCTCACGCTCCAGCCGATGCGGCTGGTTATCCACCACCTGCCCCCACAACACCTTCCCCTCCGGGCTGACATTGGCGGCCAGTCCCGCCCACGCTCGGTCCACCACCGGGAGGTACGCATCGCGGCTCAGCACACCATGGTTGATCCCCCACGCCATGCCGTAAGTGAAGAACCCCGTCCCGCTGGTCTCCGGCAGATCGATGTCCCGCGGGTCGTCCAGATTGGGACTCCACAGCCCGTCGGCGCGCTGCCGCCTGACTAGTTCGGCAGCCATCCTCTTATAAATACCGATATATTCCCCTCGCTTCGGATCGCTCTCCGGTAAATACTCGAGAATTCGCGCAATTCCGGCAAAAGCCCAGCCGTTCCCGCGCGACCACAGAATTTTCCGCCCCTGAGCCGTCCTCCTCCCCCGGAAGCGGCCGTCGCGATAGTACAGCCCGGCGTCGCGGTCGAACAGTTCCGCGGTGACATCCTCGAAAAACGCGTGCATGATTTCCAGGTATTTGCGGTCGCCCGTCGCCTTCGCCAGCATCGCCAGCGCAGAGGCGCCATAAAGCGAGTCCACATACACCCGGACGCCCTCTTCCTTCGACCGCAGGGCCGCCGGATCGTCTCTGTCCGGACCCGTGATGTACCACCGCCGCGCGCCGGCCGGAGTATTGGACGCCTTCGTATCCAGCCAGCGGATCGCCGGCTCGATCATCGCCCGGTCTTTCGTCGCGAAATACAGCTGCGCCCATGTTTCGACACAAAACAGGCGATTCGCCCCGTTGTTCTGCTCGGTTCCGACCTGCCATTGATGATGCCGGCCCCATGCCAGCGCCTGATCGTAGAAGCCCTGATCGCCGGTAGCCTGCCACGCCGCCATCACGCCCGTGTACCACGTGGCCCTTTCCCAGTTGCGATCCCCGCCCACGCCGCCGGGCGCGTCCTCGACGCGCACGATCGGATGCGCCACCTGCCACGCGTTCGCCTTTTTCATCAGCGCGAGAATGTCTCCCCGCTGCGTCAACCCAACGGAACCGCCCGCCAGCGCGCCCGCCATGAGCGCGGGCAAGCCGATATATCGATAAAAGGACACGTGTAGCTCTCGCTTCCGGCGCGCGAGCGCAAACGCCCGCATGCTCGCCGCAGTGATGTTTTCTAATATTCTGCGGTAATGCGCGCGGAAATGACCCCGCGCCTCAGGCGAGAAGTCCAGCCCAATGGACCATTTCTGCCCGAACCAGCGATTTATCGATCAGCGCCCGCAATGCGCGGACGCCTGACCCCTGTCTTCACACCCGCCATTCGTCCGCCCGCCACCTGGTCACCGCGCGCTTGATCGCATCCGGCGCCAGACCCTCCGCCGCCGCCTTTTGCGCCAGCGCCGGAAACTCCTCGTCCGATGCGAACCGCAGCGCAATCACCTGCTGGATCGTCAGCCGCGGATCCAGCAGCCTGCCCACCAGCACATAGTGCCGGAGATTCTCCTCCGCGCGAATGGCGCGGTCCTGCGCCCGCAGCGCAAACATGCGCGCGCACAGGGCGGTGATGATCACCGACACCGCCAGCAACAGAATCAGCACGGCGCTCGTCCGCCCGTGCGAGTTCACCCACGCGCGCCAGATGTTCACCCCCGAGCCGATCAGGATCAGCAGCAGCAACCCGAACAGCACGTAATGAAACAGGGGTACCGTCCGCGTGTGATTGGCGTAATTCTGTTCGTTCAAGAGAATCTCCTTTCATCCCGCCGCGCGTCCGAATTCGAACACGCCGTTCGTGAACGCGAACAACTCCGAGCAGCGGACTTGCGGGTAACTGTCCGGCTCTCAACGACATCGGCAATTCCGAGCCTGGGCGAACGCGTGCCTTCAGCAGCCCTCGATGCGTAAACTGATGCAGGACCTCCGCTTCGCGATTCGGCAGTTGCGCGCCGCCCCGGGATTCGCCGTTACCACCATCCTCACCCTCGCGCTCGGCATCGGCGCCACCACCGCCATCTTCAGCCTCGTGAACGCCGTCCTGCTCCGTCCTCTGCCGTTCCCGGGACCGGACCGGCTGATGTCGGTCCGTGAAGGCACGTTCCCGCCTGATGCGGGTCCGTCCGCCCCCGCCATTCCCGACAGCTTCAGCTACGCCGATTTCCTCGATTGGCGCGCCCGCAATCACTCCTTCACCGGCATGGCTTCCTGTCGCGACGACGCCAAAGTTCTCAGCGGACACGGCGAGGCCCGCCACCTCAACGCCGCCGTGGTCTCGTCGAACTTCCTGCGCGTGCTCGGCGTAAAGCCGCTCCTCGGCCCGGGGTTTCAGAGCGAGGATGACAAGTCCGGCCATTACCGCGCGGCCCTCAGCTACAGCCTCTGGCAATCGGAGTTCGGCGCCTCGCCCGCCATCGTGGGCCAGTCCATCACGCTCGACGGCCGCGCGTATACCGTCGTCGCGGTCATGCCGCAGGATTTCGCCTTCCCCATAACCAATCCGCCAATCGCGCTCTGGACCACCATGGCCGACGACGATGAAATGGTTCCGCAGCGCGGCGCTCACATGGTCTCTGTCATCGGCCGCCTTCGTCCGGCCGTTACTCCCGAGCGCGCCCGCGCCGACCTGGTCGTCATCGCGCGCAATATCGCCGCCCAGTATCCGAAAACGAACAAGACCTACACATCGGCCTTTGTGAAACCGGAACTCGAGCAACTGACCGGCAACACCCGCCCTGCCCTGCGCATGCTGTTCGCGGCCGTGACCCTTCTTCTCCTCATCTCCTGCGCCAATGTGGCCGGCCTGCTGCTCGCCCGTGCATCGCGCCGCTCCACCGAAATCGCCGTTCGCACTGCGCTCGGCGCCAGCCGCCGCGAAATCGTCCGACAGTTGCTCGTCGAAGCAGTGGCCCTCGCGCTCTGCGGCGGATTTGCCGGCGTGCTCCTCGCCCAGGCGCTGCTGGCGATGCTCCTGCGCTTCGTGCCGAAGGACCTGCCCCGCGTTCACGACGTGAGCATCGACCTGGCAGTGCTGGCCTTCGTGCTGGTCGTCTCGGTGCTCACCGGCATCCTCTTCGGACTCGCGCCCGCATGGTCCATCTCGCGCGTCGACCCCGCCTCCGGCCTGCGCGACGGGGCACGCGGCATTGCCTCCGCGCGCCATCGCCTGCACGACTGGCTTGTCATCGGCGAAACCGCCCTTGGCCTCGTCCTGCTGGCCGCCTCCGGGCTGCTCATCCGCAGTCTCGTGCGCACGCTCGACGCCGACCCCGGCTTCGACCCGCGCCACGTCATGACTGCGGCGCTCGACGTCCCCTTCACCGCCTACCCGAAACTCGAGCACGTCCGCTTCTACGACGACCTCATGTCCCGCGTCTCCGCCCTGCCCGGAGTCGAATCCGTGGCCGCCTCATATCCGCTGCCGCTGTCCGGCAATGAATTCACCATCGATTTCCAGATTGAAGGCCGTCCGGTCACGCCGGGAGACGAACCCTATACACAGCTCGCCATCGTCACCCCGGAATTCTTCCGCACCCTGCGCATCCCCGTCCTCGCCGGCCGTGCATTTACCGTGCGCGATGATTCCCGCGGCGCCCCGGTGATGATCGTCAACCAGAAGTTCGCTCGCCGCTTCTTCCCGGGTGAGAACCCGATCGGCAAACGCGTTCAGCCCGGACTCGCCGATGGCATCCTGAAACATCCCTGGCGGGAAATTGTCGGTGTCGTCGGCGACGTCAAGGTTCACGGCCTGACCACCGAAGCCGAGGCGCAGTACTACCTGCCCTTCGCCCAGGCGGTCATCACTTCACCCGCGCTGCTTGTGCGCACCGGCTCCGACCCGGCGTCGCTGATCGCGCCGGTGCGTCGCGAGCTTGCGCAAATGGACAGCCAGTCGGCCATGTATAATGCCGGCCCCATGCGCGATTCCGTTTATCAGTCCGCCGCCCAGCCGCGCTTCCGCACCATGCTGCTCACCAGCTTCGCCGCGCTCGCGCTGCTGCTCTCGGCCGTCGGTCTCTACGCGGTGCTCTCGTATATGGTGGCTCAGCGCGCCCGTGAGATCGGCGTGCGCGTCGCCGTCGGCGCGCAGCGCGCGGACATACTGCGTTTGGTCCTGAGCCGCGGCCTCGCGCTCGCCGGCGCCGGCCTGATAACGGGGCTCGCGCTGTCAGCGGCCCTGTCGAGTCTGCTTGGCGGAATGCTCTACGGCGTCCGCCCCAGCGACCCGCCAACACTCATCGCCGTCAGCGCGCTGCTTCTGATCATCTCCCTGACCGCAGCCGCCATCCCGGCCATGCGCGCCGCCCGCCTCGACCCCATGACCACGCTCCGCGATCAGTAGGCTTTTTGTAGTGCGAGCCTTAGGCTTGCACCAGCCTGCCGCGCCAATGCTCCCCTGCTTCCCCAATCCGCCCCGCGGCATCTCCATAAAGAACCACGGTGAAGCTGATGGCCGTCTTCGCCCCGCCGCCGCCGAGCGCCGCATAGATCAGCCCATCGCCCATCTCATCCCAGCGCGCAAAGAACTCCTTCAGCTCGACCGAATACTCCACCGCATCCGCCGGCGCGAGCCGCACCACTTCCTTCCACACCTCCGCGGCCGGCGCCTCGCGCGAGACATATAACCACGCCTGCCGCCCCCCGACTCCGGGATGCTTCGCCAGCCCGTACCGCAGGATCCGGAACATCATCGGCCAGCCCTGCCGCGTGCCTTCGAACTCCCCATCCCATTCCGCGCTGTTCAAAAACCCGGAATGGACCAGCCGCAGCACGGTCCCGCCCCCCTCGCGCGGTTCGATGTAGTAGTCCATCGCCACCCGCACCGGTTCCGCGCCCTCGCGCAGCCTCCGTTCCGTCACCACGCGCAAATGCCGCGGTGCATCGATGCTCTCGATCTTCGCCGCGCCCTCCATCCCCGGCCCCCACGACACGAAGTAGTCACCGCCAGGACGCAGGTCCACCCGCGCTTCCGGCGCAAACCATGACTGCACCTGGCTGGTGTCCGTAATCGCTGCCCAGGCCTGCTCCACCGTGCCCGGCAACTCCATCACCGTCTCGTGCTGCCGCGTCTTCTCATCCGCGCTCATCCCGCTTCTCCTTTCCCCCTGTGGCCGGATAGGCCGTGGTCACGAATCGAAAACTCCGCCCGCTCCGTTCCGCGCCGGCGTGATACTTCTCCACCAGGTGCGCAATGCACCCCGTCAGCTCCCGCACGAACGCATCGCGCTCGCCGGCGTTCCGGAAGCGGACCTCCGTCTCCAGCGTGAGCGTCGGCAGGATCTTCCGCGCCTCGGCCGCCTGACGGCTCAGCCGTGAAACGTCCCGAATCGACCGCGCCGCGACCGCCATCAGGTATGCCGCCGACAGTTTGTCCGCCACCGCCGCCGGATCCGCATCCAGCGGTCCCAGCACCGCCGGATCGATGACATACGCCACCGCCGCGCGCTCCATCACGCGCTCGATGCAGTTGCCCTTGCGCCGTTCTTCCGCCAGCCGGATCAAGCCCGCCTTCTCCAGTTCCTTGAGGTGGTAATTGACGATCTGCCGCGACATCCCCAGCCGCCGCGCCAGCCCCGCCGCCGATTCCGGCTCGCCCAGTTCCTCGAGCAGCCGCTTCCGTTCGCCATTCAGAAGCAGCGCCGCCGTCTCGGCCCGATCGATCACATTCAGCGCGGCAGCCACCCCGCCAGTATGCTTCGTCAAAACAATACTGTCAAGGAAATACTAGTAGTCGGCAAGCGGTACCGACTTCACACGGCTCGTCCAGGCCATACGTGACCAATCCTGCCCGCGTGCGTCAGAGTCCCCGATGACCAAAGCAACGGCGCTTCTCATTTTCGCGGCGCTCGCCGCGGCGCCTGGCGGATATTCCGCAGCCGGCAAAGCCCTCGGGAACCCAAAGGCGCCGGTCAGGATTGACCTCTACAGCGACTTCCAATGCCCTTCCTGCAAGGTCTTCCACGACGGGACCTTCGGACCGCTGGTGGCGAAGTACGTCATGACCGGGAAAGTCTATCTCCGCCAGCACGAATACCCATTGCCCATGCATGCGCACGCCCGCGAAGCGGCCTGCCTGGCCTGCGCCGCCGATAAATGCGGCAGGTACTGGCAGGTCTGCGATGCGCTGTTTCAGACTCAGGACTCGTGGGCCAAAGACGGAAAAGTCGCCGCGGCCGCGTGCAGCGTCCTCACCCCGATCGAGGCCGCCCAGGTGCAGGCGCTCGCGCGAACACCCGCTATTCTCGATGCCGTGAACGATGACATACGCAGCGGCCAGACGGAGCAGGTGAACGGCACGCCGACCATGATCATCACGAAGTTGATGCGCCGCTATCCCGTTGCCGGCCCGGTCAGCTTCCCCGTGCTCAGCCGCTTCCTCGACAGCCTGATCGAGAGCCAGTGATGCCGCGCCTCATCGTTGCGCTCCGCGTTCTCCTCGCCGCCGTGTTTTGCTTCGCGGCATACACCAAGCTGCGCCAGCCATGGCTGGTGTTCGCCATGTCCGTCGATGCTTACCGCCTGCTGCCAGCGTGGGCCGTGTTCGGCGTCGCACGAACGCTGCCCTGGCTGGAACTCGCCATCGGATTGCTGCTGCTCTCGGGCTTGTGGTCGAAATACGCCGCCGCCGGCGCCACCGTTCTGCTCGTCTTGTTCTGGCTGGCGATGCTGCGCGCGTGGACCGCGGGCGCCGGTATCAACTGCGCGTGCTTCGGCGTCGGCGAGGCAGTGAGTGCCCTGACACTCGCCCGCGATGCCGCGCTGCTGGCTTGCTCGGCGGTGCTGACGTTCTTGCTTTGGTCACCGAATACCCGCCTGCTGAGAGCATCCAGGCTGGCGGCATGACAGCGCGCCGGCGTGGTCCGGTGAACCGCGCCGGCGCCTCGGAGGACAACTCACTTGTCGTGCTGCTTTTCGTAGGTACGCGTGTGATGATGCTCGTTGCCCTTTGAATCGCGGTACTCGCGATCGCGCAGACTCTCTCCCTCACCGCGGTTCCCGCTCGAGCCTCCGCCCGACTCCTGCGAGCTCGTCTCCTGCTTGCCGCGATGATGCGGAAAGGGCTCCTCCGTGCTCTTGTGCGGATGCTTGCCGGTCCCTTTATCTTCTGGCATGTTGTATGACTCCTTTCATTACATTGGACGCAGCACAACGCGTCTCGTCGAACACTGAGCGCGCACTTAACCGAGAGGTAAGTCGGTGAATCGAGCTGCGGTCCCTATAATGGTGTTACCCGCGTCGAATGCACTCCACCTGCACTCAGTACGTCCGCTCCAGTCAGGATCGTCTGCTCGATGAGCTGAAGGAATTCCTTCGTATTCCCAGCATCAGCACGCTACCCGAGCACCAGCCCGACATCGCCCGCGCGGCGCGCTTCGTCGCCGATCAGTTGCAGGGCGCCGGAATGGAAAATGTCGAGGTGATCCCCACCGCCGGGCATCCGCTCGTCTATGGCGACTGGCTGCATGCGCCCGGCAAGCCCACCGTCATCTGCTACGGCCATTACGATGTGCAGCCCGCCGATCCGCTGGAGCTGTGGGAATCGCCGCCGTTCGAGCCGGAGGTGCGCAACGGTAACATCTACGCCCGCGGCGCGGCGGACGACAAAGGCCAGTTCTATTCGCACATCAAAGCAGTAGAGGCGTTGCGCGCTTCCGGCGGCGGCCGCCTGCCCGTCAACGTGCGCTTTCTCATCGAGGGCGAAGAGGAGGTCGGCGGCGAGTCGATCCGCGGGTACGTTGCGGCGAATCCCGGGAAGCTCAAGGCAGATGTCGCCCTCGTGTCCGACAGCGCGCTCTATGCCGACGGTCTGCCCACGCTCTGCACCGCCCTGCGCGGCCTCATCTACATGGAGCTCGAAGCCACCGGTCCCATGCGCGACCTGCATTCCGGGCTGTACGGCGGCGCAGCGCCGAATCCGGTGTTCGGACTTGTCGAGTTTCTGGCGAAGTGCAAAGACGAGCGCGGACACATTCGCATCCCCGCCATATACGACGACGTTCGCCCGCCATCGCCGGAGGAGCTTGCGAGCTGGCGCAGCCTGCCCTTCAGCGAAGCTGAATTTCTGGCCGCCGAAGTCGGTTCATCGAGCCTCACCGGCGAGCCGGAATACAGCGTGCTCGAGCGCATCTGGGCGCGCCCTACCTTCGAGGTCCACGGCATCGCCGGCGGCTTCACCGGCGCCGGACAGAAAACCGTCATCCCCGCGAAAGCCACCGCCAAGCTCAGCTTTCGCGCCGTCGCCGCGCAGGATCCGGACAAGCTGATCGCCGCCTTCCGCCGCTTTGCCCAGGAAAACACGCCGCGGGGTATCCGTTTCGATGTGCGCGTGCTCAGCTCCTCGCCGGCGGTCATGGTGGACGTGCGCCATCCCGCCATCGATACCGCGGCCCGCGTTTTCTCCGAAGTGCTCGGTAAGCCGACGGTGTTCATTCGCGATGGCGCCTCCATTCCGGTCGTGGGCGATTTCGCCGAGTTCCTGCACATACCCACCGTGCTGATGGGCTTCGGCCTTCCCGACGACGGCCTTCATTCTCCGAACGAGAAGTACCGCGTCGAAAACTACTTCCTTGGCATTGTCAGCGTGGCGCGATTCTTTGAAGAGTACGGGCGATAACCCGCGGCAGAGCATCGCTCCGCAGGAGAGCGGCGGAACCGTGAGCGCGCACGGACCTACGGCTTCGGAACACGTGGTGCGGTCGGCCGGCATCGTATCGGCCGCGGTCTTCTCCAGCCGCGTCACTGGCCTGGTGCGCGAGATCGTGATGGCCCGCCTGTTCGGCGCCGGCTTTATCTACGACGCCTTTCTTCTTGGCTTCCGCATCCCCAATCTGACCCGCGACCTTTTCGCCGAAGGCGCCCTCTCCTCCGCCTTCGTTCCGGTGTTCACCCAAACGCTGACCACCGAGGGACGCAGGAAAGCGGCGCAGCTCTCGAACGTAACCGGAACGGCAATCATCCTCTTTGTAGGCACGCTGGCCGTTCTGGGAATGATCTTCGCTCCGGTTCTGGTCGAACTGCTCGCGCCGGGGTTCCACAACGTGCCGGGCAAGTTCGAGTTGACCGTGCGGCTGACGCAGGTCATGTTCCCGTTTCTGCTGATGGTGGCTCTCGCCGCTCAGGCCATGGGCGTGCTGAACACCTGCAACCGCTTCGGCGTGCCCGCCACCGCATCGACGTTCTTCAACTTCGGGGCCATCAGCTTCGGTCTGCTGGCGGGGTTCGTCATCGGGCCGCATATCGGCATCGACCGCATCACCGGGATGGCCATCGGCGTGGTGATTGGCGGCGCGATCCAGCTCGGCTGGCAACTCCCGGCGATGTGGTCGGAAGGCTTCGCGTTTCACTGGAGCAAGCAGTGGTCGAATCCCGGGCTGCGGCGCATTATTCACCTCATGGGTCCGGCGATCCTCGCCGAAGCGGCGGTGCAGATCAACGTCATGGTGAACACGAACTTCGCCTCCCGCATCCCGCTGAATGGACCGGTGAGCTGGCTGGGCTATTCGTTCCGCTTCATGCAGTTTCCGCTGGGCGTTTTCGGAGTCGCCATCGCCAACGCCACCCTCCCATCCATCGCGCGCAGCATCAGCCAGGGCAACCTCGAAGAGTACCGCCGCACGTTATCCCGATCGCTGGCCATGGTCTTCCTGCTGTGCGTGCCTTCGAGCGTTGGCCTCATCGTTCTTGGCCGATCCATTGTCGCCGTCATCTACCAGGGCGGCGCATTCACGGTGTGGGACACGCAGCAGACCGCTCGCGCGCTCACCTGGTACGCCGTTGGCCTCGCCGGGTACGCCGGGCTGAAGGTGCTCAATCCCGCGTTTTACGCGCTGCACGATTCGCGCACGCCCATGCTCATCAGCATCGCGTCGATTGCAATTAACTACGGCGTGGCCTCGCGTATGTCGGCGCGGTTCGGCCATGTCGGGCTGGCGATGTCCACCTCCGCCGTGGCCACTGTGGCCGCGCTGGCCCTGTTCTGGATTCTGCGCAACCGCATCGACGGAATTTACGGGCGCAATCTTCTGTCCAGCACGTGGCGTATCATCGCGGCGGCCATGGTCATGGGCGCGGCGATTACCGGCTCCAGCCGTCTGATTACGAGCTCCGCGGGCACGGGCCGCATCGGGAGCTTCATCGACGTGGCCATCTCCATTCCGCTGGGCTTCGGAGTGTTCTGGCTGGTGAGCCGGCTACTGAAGGTGCCCGAGCTCGAACTCGCCGCGCAGGCCATTCCCGCAAGCTGGCGCGAACGGCTCGGCTGGTAACGCGCTATAACCGGAATGGGAGTAGCTGTGAGCGCCACGCTCACCACTGGCCGCGTGCTGTCGCATGCGCCCGACGAACTCACTCGCGAACGCCTTCGTCCGCTCGGCGAGGGCATTGGCAAAGTCGTGTATGCCTCCCGTTCGTGGGTGGTCAAGCGCGAACGCCATCCCTCCGAGACTCTCGCGCTGATCCTGCTGTGGAAAGCGCTGCGCGCGCTCGACCGCTTCGTTCCCGGCAGCCTCGGCCGGCGGCTCATGAACCGCCCCGCGAATCAAATCCGATATCTTCGGCTGCTGTTTCAGGCCATTGTTGTCGCGCTGCCCCGAGGACTGTGGTTAACAACGCACGCTCGACAGATGTGGCGCACCTACACATACCGCGCAGCGCGGGGACAACGGCTGGAGCGGAAGGTCCTCAGCGGAACGAGTCTTGTTCCCGAGCGCGTGACCTTCCCGCCAACGCGGGTGAACGTGGCGCGCTGGCCGGGATGGCTGGTCGTCTCGGAGGCGACCGAGCGGGTCGAGACCACGCTCGACCAGAGAATCAACGAACTTGCCCGCGCCATGCGGTTCGACGAGATCGAGGTCTGGCTCAACCGCTTCCTCGACCTCCGCACGGCCGGATGGCAACTCGGCCTGTTCTCCCTCGACTGCCACCTCGAGAACTTCGGAGTCACCGCCGACCGCGTGGTCCTGCTGGACTCGGGAGGTCTGACCAACCGCTGGGCCGATATCGAGCGCTACTTCGCGAATGCGGATGACTTTCTCAAACCGCATGTCGCTCTCGGCCTGGAGATGACCCTGCGCGACCGCCCGGATATCGCCGACCGCTTCGATGCCCGGTGGCGCGAAATGGTGAACCCGGCCGGCATCCGCGAACAGTGGGGCAGGACTCCAGTCCTGCGGCGGGCGTCCACGCCCGCCCCGTCCGTCAATCGAACCGCAGCGCCGACACCGGATCGATCCGCGCGGCGCGCCGCGACGGCATGTACCCCGCCAGCAGGCCCGTCCCGAACAGAATCGCCGCGCCAGCAACGTAAGTCAGCGGATCATGCGGGCTGACGCCGAACAGCAGGCTGTGCAGGAGGCGCGAAGCGGCCAGCGCCCCGCCAATTCCAATCACGATCCCGACGCACGCCATGCGCACGGTCTGGCTCAATACCATGCGGCAAACCGCGGCCGGCGTGGCGCCCATGGCGATGCGAACGCCGATCTCCGGCACGCGCCGCGAGACGTTCCACGACACCACGCCATAGATGCCGGCGACGCCCAGCGCGAGCGCCAGCGCGGCAAAGGAAAACAGCAGCCACAGCGTCGAGCGCGGAGTGGCGAGCGATCCGCGGACCACCTCCTCCATCGTTTGCACGTCGGTGATGGGAACGTCCGCCGACAACGCGCGCACCTGCCGGCGCAGTTCCGCGGCATACGTCAGCGGGTCGCGCGTCGTGCGCAGCACAACCGTCATTTCCGGCGCTGGAGCGCCGTCGATCGGCTGCGCGTAGGGGATCCAGGTTTGCCCCTGAATGGGCCCGTACCGCTGGCCGATGGGAGTGGCCTGGATGTCCGGCACGACGCCGATCACTCGCCGCGATTTCTTCAGCCACGTGGCGCGGATGTGCTTGCCGATGGGGTCCTGTCCGGGCCACCACCGCGCTGCCGTGGACGCGCTCACGAGGATGACCTGCTCCGAGCCGGCGGCGTCCAGGTCGGTGAAGCCCCGGCCGCGCAGGATGGGGATGCCCATGGCGGCGAGGTAATCCGGGGTTATGCTCGTCACCCAGAGCATGTCCGCCTCGTGCCCCGGCAGCAACGGGTGATTCTCGAGTTCCGCGGCGAAAGCGGAGTAAGCGGTCGCGAGAGGAAGCGTGTTTGCCGCAGCCGCAGTTTGCACACCCGGTAGAGTACGGGTTCTGTTCAGCAGGTCCGCATAGAACCCGACGCAGGAACCGAACGCGTGACAAGTCGAGCCGTTCGGGCTGATCCTCGCGGTCAGCAGATGATCGGCGCGAATGCCTGTCGCGATGCCGGACATGGTCCAGAGACTTCGGCCCATGAGTGCAGCCGCGCAGACGAGTACAACCGCCAGTGCAATCTCGACCGTCACCAGCGCGGACGACGTTCGTCCACCCGTGACGCGTGCGGCGGAGTGAATCGAATGATGGAGGGAGGAGCGCGTGAGCAGCACGGCGGGAGCAATACTGAACACCACCGTCGACAGAACAGCAGCAACGGCGGTGAACAGCAGGACCCGCGCATTGATGGCGATTTCGTTCACTCGTGGCGTGTTGGCGGGCAGAACGCGCGTGAGAATGCTCTGCACCGCGAAGGCCAGCGCGATGCCGATCAGCGCGCCCATGAAGGAAAGCAGCAGGCCTTCGGTGAAGAGCTGGCGGAGAATGCGCCATCGTCCGGCGCCGAGCGCGGTGCGCGTGGCGATCTCGCGCTGCCGCGCAAGGCCTCGGGAAAGCATCAGCGTCGCCAGGTTACAGCAGGCGATCAGCAATACCAGCAGGACGCTGCCGAAAAGGATCAGCAGCCGGCGGCGCGTGCCGGCGGTGAGAGACTCCTGGAGCGGCACGACGTTACTGTCCGCGGCCCAGTCGGGCCACATCTTCCACGGAAACGCGTCGCGAATGCGCGGGATGACCTGCTTCAGTTCCGCGCGGGCCGCGGCCGGAGTTGCGCCTGCGTGCAGCCGGCCGACCAGAGAGAGCGAGAAAGCCCACCAGTAATACCCGTCGTTGCGCGGATCGACAGTCGCCGGAATCCAGGCCTGAGTCTCGGCAGTCGGGAAGCGGAAATCGGCGGGCATGACGCCGACGACAGTGCGGACGACGTCGTCGATGTGGATGGTCCGGCCGATGATTCCAGGGTCGCCGGCGAAGCGCTCCTGCCATAGCGCGTGGCTCAGGATGATCGCATTGCCGCGTCCCGGCATCTCCTCGTCGCGATGGAATGAGCGGCCGCGCTGAGGCATGACGCCCAGCACGTCCAGCAGGTTGCCCGAGATGCTGCTGACAGGGATTCGCGCGGGCTCGCCCTGGCCGGTCAGGTTGGCCTCCGTCGCGTCGCCGTAACTGGCGTAGTCAGCCAGGCGGCTGGCGTCGCGAATCATCACCAGCGAAGCCTGATTGTGAAGGGAGCCGCCGGTGATTTCCACCAGCCGCCCCGGATCGCGAAAGGGCAGCGACCGGAACAGGATGGCGTCGACAACGCTGAACACAGCGGCGTTCGGGCCGATGCCCAGAGCAAGAATCGTCAGCGCGGCCAGCGTGAAGCCCGGCCGGCGCCGCAGCGAGCGCACTGCGTACCGGATGTCCTGGCTGACGCTGTCGACCAGCGGCACGCTTCTCTGATCGCGATGAACTTCGCGCATCTGCTGCAGCGCTCCGAATTCGCGGCGAGCCGCGGCGCGGGCCTCATCGGCGGAGAGCCCCTGGCGCTGATATTCGGAGCTGAGCAGGTCGAGGTGCGTGCTGATTTCCTCGTCCAGACGCGCGTCCAGGCTGCGGCGCCGGAACAGTCCCGCCACACGCCTCGCGATCATGCGCGCTCCGATCACGACGGGTTCCCCAGCAGGCGATTGACGATTGCCACGGTGCGCGCCCAGCTCTCGGTTTCGCGCGACAGCTGTTTTCTGCCCGCGCGCGTAATGGAGTAGAAGCGCGCGCGCCGATTGTTCTCGCTGGCGCCCCATTCGCTGTCGATCCAGCCCCGCTGTTCCAGCCGCAGAAGCGCGGGATAAAGCGTGCCCTGATTCAGCGAGAGGGACTGCTCGGCCACCTGCTCGATGCGCCGCGCGATCCCGTACCCGTGCAGCGCGCCCATCGACTCGAGCGTCTTGAGGATCATCAGATCGAGGGTGCCGTAGGGGACCTCCGACCGGTCAGCGTCTTTCATGTTGCCCGTCCACAGAAGTATGCCCCCCTTTCCTGTAGAAAGTCAACATGGGCGGCAGGCCCTCAGCCCGCCTGGCGCTGGAGTTTGGAAATTTTGTAGTGCGAGCCTTTGGCTTGCACCCACCGGCTTTGCCTCATCACCGAACATAAGTCATTCTGCTGACACCAGTTCCCCTCAGTGCCCTCTTTGCGCCACCCCCCGCTCGCACCCCGCCCGAAATTTTCAACCCCACCCATGTCGATTCTCAACCACCCCAATCGACATACCTGTGGAGGTGGAAAGATGGCGGCTCAGGCGATGGCGATGGAAAGCAGATGGGAGTGGATGACGGCGTGCGACGTGCAGCAGCGCTTCATGCAGCGCCAGGCCGCGCCGGCCGGCGCCCTCGACCATGACGCGCGCTGCCGCCAGATGCTTGAAGTCGGAGGCGATTGCTTCGATTTCATCCCGCTGGCCGGCAATCGCACCGGCATTGCGATCGGCGACGCTTCCGGGAAAGGGCTCGCCGCCGCCCTGATGATCTCCAGCGTTCAGTCATCGCTCCGCACCGCGGCGCTCTTCGGCGGCGATCCCGCGGCGGTGATGGACGTGGTGAACCGGCAGGTGCACGCGGCCTCGCCCTCGGAACGCTACGCCACCCTGTTTTACGGCGTGTATGATGCAGCGACGCGCACGCTGCGCTATGTGAATGCGGGCCATGTTCCGCCCATGGTCCTCCGCCGCGACGGCTCGGTCGAGTGCCTGTGGACCGGCGGCGCGCCGGTCGGCATGTTCGATGATTCCACCTACGATGAAGGCGCTGTTCGCCTCGCGCCTGGCGATCTGCTGATCGCCTGCTCCGACGGCATCACGGAAGCGGCCAATGATGCTGACGAACAGTGGGGCGCAAACGGGGTACGCCGCGCGGCGGCCGCGAATCGCGCCAAACCGGCGCACGCAATCGTGGACGCCATCTTCCGCGCGATGGACGAGTTCACCGCCGGCGATCAGACCGACGATGCTACCGTGCTCGTGTTTCGAGCGAAGTGAGGGAGGCTACAAGTTCCGCGCCAGGAACGAACAAATCTGATACCCCGCCACGTACTTGAACGGGAACTCTCCGAGCGTGTAATGGCCGCAGGGCAACACCACGACCTTGTGCTCGACCCCGGTGCGCGCGATGGTCGCCACTACCTGGCGCGAGAACTCGGGCAAAAATGTCGTATCGTAGCGCGTGTACAGAAACAGCGATTTTTGTTTCAGCGCGGCGAACTTATCGATGTAGCACACCGGGCTGATGGCCCGCCATAAATCGCGCAGCCGCGCGACATCGAGATGCTGCTCCAGCGTTTCCCGGATGTGCCGCGTCGAAAGGCCGGTCCACACCACATCGCCGAACCACGCCGAGCAGTGATTGAAGACATTCACGCGAATGCGCGGATCGTGGGTCGCCGTCAGGAACGCGTAGCACGAGCCAAGGCTGGTGCCCACGATGCCCAGCCGCTCGTAGCCCTGGCCCTCGAGCCAGTCCAGGCAGGCGCGCGCATCGATCACCGCCTGCCGGGTGGCGTCGATGGTGCGTCCGATGTTCGACGATACGGCATAGTCAGCGCGGCGCAGTTCCCCTGGCATACGGAAATCGTGGTACGGCAGGCTGAGACGAAGCGCGGAGATGCCCAGCTTGCTGATGCCCTTCGCCAGCCCGATGTGGGCGCCCGCGGGTGCGTTCCAGTGCGGCAGCACGACAACGGCGCGCCGCGGCCGCTCCCCTTTGCGCGGCGAGGCTGGAAACCATTGCGCGTGTACTTTGTTGTTTTCATCCCACGGCGTTTCCACCGGTGACGAGAATGTCAGCAGGTTATCATCGCTCAGCCGAAAATCGCGAGGCGCGGCGTAACCGTAAAAACTCTCGCTGGCCTCCGTGGCCCGGCGATTCACCTCAATCAGATAGGCCTCGTCACCGTGTCCATTTCGATGGATCTCCGCCGCAACAGGCCAGCTGTTTACGAACTCCGCGCCCCATTCGAAAGGCCGCACGACGCGGTTCGTGGCCCGGAAGCACAGGCGATTCTCCCACGCTTCCATCCATCTGCCATACACACGTGTCATTGATCTTTCTTCAGGATATAAGCTTGCCCCTGGCGAAACATACAGGTCCGGCGCGGATCTTATTTTTGGAGGTTGTTCAGCTTATGCGAAGACATCGTAGTGTAACTCTGTTAAGCGCCGGCCTTCTGGTGCTGGGAGCGGGGTCGCTCTTCGCCCAGAAAAACGGCAGCGCCGATCGTATGAACCCCGGTTCCGCCGATCAGACATTCATGATCAAGGCCGCGCAGGGCGGCATGGCCGAAGTCGAGCTCGGTAATCTGGCGAAGTCGAACGCTCAGAGCGACGCCGTCAAACAATTCGGCCAGCGAATGGTTGATGATCACACCAAGGCCAATGACGAACTGAAGAGTATCGCCGCGCAGAAGAACGTCACCCTTCCCACCTCGCTTGACGCAAAGGATCAGGCCACCAAAGACAAGCTCTCGTCTTTGCACGGGGCAGCCTTCGATAAAGCTTATATGTCCGACATGGTGAAGGACCACCGCAAGGACATATCTGAGTTCCAGAAGGAAGCCGATAACGGCAAGGATCCGGATGTAAAAGCGTTCGCGGGGAAGACGCTGCCCATTCTTCAGGAACACCTGAGGTTGGCCGAGAAGACGGATTCCCAGGTGCGCAGCGGCGGGAGCAACCAGTAATGTCCAAAGGCGCTGAAACCGGCGATCAGAAAGATCCGCAGACTTCCAATAAAAGCGGCAGCCATTCCACAGTAGAGAAGGAACAGGCGTCGCGTCCCGGTTTCGGCAAGAGCCCCGGTTATATGCAGGTCCCTGGCGCGCATGGCGACCCCGCGCACCCGAAATCCGAGGGCTCCGCAAACCGGCTCAACGACGGCAGCCCCGGCGACCCCGATAATCCGTCGTGAAGCCCTGCTACTTGACGAAAATAACCCCGAGCTGGTGATCGGTTACCTCACCATCCTGGGCCACTAAGAAATTGGAGGTGATGTAGCCGGTCGCGCCCTCGAACTGGCCATCGCCTCCTTCGATTTTCCAAAGCACCGCACCCGCCGAAAGCTTCGGATCCGCCGAAGGTCCCAGCGCCCCCTGCCCTATCGTGCTGAACCGCAGGGAATGCCCTTCCTCGCCAAATGTGATCGTGCCGCTCTCGGTAAATGCGTTCTGGCCCGCGGCGCGAATCTCCGATTCGAAGAAAGCCATGCCGCCATCGGCGGGATGGAACGTGCCTTCCACTCCATCGTCGGTCACCACCGACTGCAGGCTGCAGCTGGTAGCGCTGGTGGTCGCTTTCAGCACGCCGGATTCGTGGCCGGGCAGCGCCTTGCCCTTGAACTGAAGACTGTAAACGATCTGCCGCATGAGATGCTTCTGTTCTGATTATTGACCAGCCGCGCCGGCCGCCCGCGGCGCCGCTTTGCTGGTGTATCCTTTCACGGAGGAGCAATCATCCATGTCAACGACACCCCCTCCGGGGCCGGGGAATCTCGGAGGAAATCCGCAGTCCGGCGGCGGCCAGTTTCAGAGCGTATACGGCGGCGGCGCGGCCCCGCAACCGCAGATGGCGCCGCCCCCGCCACCGGCCGGCTATCCGCAGCCGCCCGCTGGTTATCCGCCACAGCAGCCCGGCGCCTATCCGCAGCCACAACCGAGGAAGGGGCTCGGGCCGCTCGCGTGGGTGCTGATCATACTCGGTGGTTTGTTTGTCTGCTTCATTCTGGCCATCGTGGCTGCGGGCCTGTTCGTGGTCCACAAGGCGAAGCAGGCCGGTCTCGATCCGGATCTGATGCAGAAGAATCCGACCATTGCCATCGCGAAGCTGGCGGTCGCGGCGAACCCCGACTACGAACTTGTCTCTGAGAACGACAATCGCGGCACGCTGACCATCCGCGAGAAGAAGACGGGCAAGACCATGACCATCAACGCCAGCGACGTGAAGAACGGCAGACTCACCATCAAAGGCGACAATGGCGAGACCGTGACCTTCGGCGCGAACGGAAACGGAGATACGGGCAGTTTCGAGGTCAAGACGAATGACGGCACGGCGCGCTTCGGCGCGGGACCTGTAGACCTGCCGTCGTGGCTGCCGAAGTATCCCGGATCCAACCCCCAGGGCGCCGCATCCTCCGACACGAAGGACGGCAGCAGCGCCGTCTTCAGCTTCAAGACCGATGATGCGCCGGACAAGGTTCTGGCGTTCTATAAGGACGCGCTGAACTCGGCGGGCCTGAAGGAGTCGGCCAATCTCAATACCGGCGAGATGAACATGATCGCGGCCTCGGACGAAAGTCAGAAGCGGCAGGTCAATATCACGGTCACCAAAGATGGCGGCACGAACGCGGTGAACGTCACCTTCACCGACAAGAAATAGGGCGATTCAGGGCGCGGCGGGGACTTCGTGATGCACCTCGCGCGGGTCCACGTCGTCGCGGAAAGCAACGAAACGCGAGTGGCGCAGGTGATTGGCGGCAGTCCAGTCCGTGAATTCGATCTGCGCCACCAGCTCCGGCTTCAGCCAGCAGCATTCCTTCATGACTTCGGCGGTCAGCGCCTTGCCTCGGCGCGCGTTCTTCGGTTCCGGTAAGTTCGCGAACGGGCAGCGCGTGGCGCCCAGGCCTTTGAACCGTTCGGCCACTTTGCGCCGCAGCGCCGGCGTGAATCCGTTCTTGATCTTGCCGATGAACAGCAGGCGATCGCCATCGTAATAGCCGGCCAGCAGAGCGCCGAACACATGCGGGCCGGGCAGGTAGCCACCGATAACCAGTTCCTGACCCTCCGCCGTCCGAAACTTCACCCACGCCCCGCTTCTCTGCCCCGGCTCGTAGATGCTGCTGCCGCGCTTGGCGACGAGCCCTTCGAGGTGCTGCTCGCGCGCGGCGCGGATCAGTTCGGCGGGCGTTGCGTCTACTGTGGCGGAAAGGCGAACCGGGTCGGACAGGCCAGGCATTACGTATTGCTCCAGAAGGCGGCGGCGCTCGTCGAGCCGCGCCCCGAGCAGATCGTGCCCGCGAAAGATGGGCAGATCAAATACGTAGTACACGATGGGCTGCCTGCCGCCGCGCGAGTTCTGGAGCAGGGTGAAAGAGGGCCGGCCCTGTTCGTCGAGCGCGACGACTTCGCCGTCCAGCACCGTATCGTCATCGAGCGCGCCGCACGCCTCCGCGACAGCTGGGAAACGATCGTTCAGCGCGTTGTCGTGGCGAGACAGAAGACTGACGCGGCCGGCGTTCTTCACGGCAAGCACGCGATAACCATCGAGCTTGATTTCGTAACGCCACTCGCCGCCTTCCGGCAGCGCGGAAACGAGCTTCGCGCGCATGGGCTCGATAAAACGAGCCGCGCCTGAGGGCCACGCCGAGAGATCCGGTTCGTCCTTCGCCGTCCGATTG